>JAQCAK010000310.1 GCA_027621895.1 Pseudomonadota bacterium
TGACCATATCGATCATATCCGCAACCTGATCGGCGCCAGTCACATTGGGCTCGGCGGTGATTACGACGGCATGCCGCCCGGACCCGTGGGGCTGGAAGATGTATCGACCTACCCGGCCCTGCTGAAGGAGCTGCTGAGGCGAGGCTATTCTGACGAGGAAGTCGCGGGTATCGCCGGCGGCAATGTCCTGCGAGTGATGAAACAGGCCGAGGCTGTTGCGGCCCGACTGCAACAGGAAAAACCGGCATCCGATGCATTGATCGATGAGCTGGATGCCGGGTTACCGGTGCCTGCTGACTAGACGGGCTCCGCCGCGGCAATCAGCTGTTCTGCGGGCACATACTCAAGACCGTGAGCCTCGCTGACGAATTCATTGGTAATTTTTCCCCGGTAGACATTCAGACCGTGGCGCAGATGCACATTGGCCAGCATCGCCGCCTCACTGCCCCTGTCTGCCAGCTGCAGCACATAAGGCAGGGTTGCATTGTTCAGCGCCGCCGCTGATGTTTTTGCGACCGCCCCCGGCATGTTGGCCACGCAGTAGTGCACGACACCATCAACGATGAAGGTCGGCTCTGCATGAGTGGTCGGTTTCGAGGTCTCAAAGCAGCCACCCTGGTCGATGGCAACGTCGACCAGCACCGATCCCGGGCGCATGGCACTGACCATCTCCTGGGTGACGAGTTTGGGAGCTGAAGCGCCCGGCACCAGCACGGCGCCGATCACCAGGTCAGCGGCCAGCACTTCAGTTTCGATCGTGTCCCGGGTGGAGTACAGCGTCTGTACCCGGTTACCAAAGCGATGATCAATTTCCCGCAGGACATCCAGCGACTTGTCGATAATGCTGACCTGTGCACCCATCCCCACGGCGATGTGGGCCGCATTCTGACCAACGACGCCACCACCGATAATGACAACTCTCGCCTGATGGGTACCGGGCACACCACTCAGCAGCAGGCCGCTGCCGCCGTGTGATTTTTCAAGGCACTGGGCCCCGGCCTGAATCGACATCCGCCCCGCTACCTCAGACATGGGAGCGAGTAATGGCAGGTGACCACGGCTGTCGGTGACCGTTTCGTAGGCGATACAGGTGGCACCGCTCGCCAGCAGGTCCCGGGTCTGGGGCAGGTCCGGTGCCAGGTGCAGGTAGGTAAACAGGGTCTGCCCTTCACGCAGCTGGGCCCGCTCAACCGCCTGGGGTTCTTTGACCTTGATCACAAGATCGGCCTCCGCAAAGATCTCCGCGGCGGTCCCTGCAATCCGTGCTCCGGCCCCGCGATAGTCATCATCCGAGAAGCCGATGCCCTCACCGGCGGCGGTTTCAACCATGACCTCATGGCCGTGTTCAATCAGTTCACGAACACCCGCTGGCAACAGGCCAACTCGATACTCGTTATTCTTGATTTCCCTGGGTACACCTACCAGCATGACGAATCACCTCCAGACGGGGACATGAATGTGTCTAGTATAGGCAGCAAGTGCATGGTGAATCTCACTTATTTAGGCTATAAAAGCAAAGACTTACATCGTTTATACCCGGTTCAAGGAGATTATTTTGCCAAAAACTGCCTCCACAGAGAGAAAATCACTGGACCGGGTTGATCGCAGGATACTTCGCGAACTGCAGACTGCGGGCAGAATGCCCATGACGGAGCTCTCGCAGCGCGCAGGATTGAGCCCGACACCCTGCGCCGAGCGGGTCAGGAATCTTGAGAAACGCGGCATCATCAGGGGGTATGCTGCACTCCTGGACCCGGAGCAGCTTGACCTGGGGCTGCTCGTCTTCGTGGAGATTTCCCTGACACGAACCTCGTCAGATGTCTTTGCCGAATTCCGTGAAGCCGTACAGCGGTTGCCACAGGTGCTTGAATGCCACCTGGTAGCTGGCAATTTCGACTACCTGCTGAAAGCCAGGGTGGCCGATATGGCCGCCTACCGAAAACTGCTGGGCGAGACCCTGCTGACCCTGCCGGGCGTCAGTGATTCCAGATCCTACGTGGTGATGGAAGCTGTCAAGGAAAGCCAGCCCCTGCCCATTCCCAGATAATCAACCAGACCGAGGACAGATCAATGGCCTACATCTCACATAAATGGGGGCGCACCTGGTACCAGGTGCGTGGCACGAAGCGCAGCAAGGGGCTGCCACTGGTCTGCCTCCATGGCGGACCGGGTGGCCAGAGCCGCCTGATGACCGACCTGTTCAAGCTCGCCGATCAACGCCAGGTCTACATCTATGATCAGCTCGGCGGGGGACGCAGCAGTGCAACCAGCAGGAATCGCTGGACCATCAAGACCTTTGTCCAGGAACTGAAGATACTGGTGGATGCCTGGGGGCTGGATGAGTTTCACCTGTTCGGTGCCTCCTGGGGCACCACCCTGGCGCTTGAGTATTTCCTCGCAGACCGTCAGCACCATGTCCGTTCACTCATCTTCCAGTCACCCATGTTCTCTGCAGCAGACTGGCAGCGGGATGCGGATCAACTGATCGACCAGCTGCCGGCAAAAGAGATGAAGGTCATCCACTACTGCCATGAAATCGGGGCCACCGATGCGGCAGTGTACCAACAGGCCATGGAGGTCTATTACGCCCGCCACGTCTGCCGGAACAAGGCGCGATCAAAATTGGGGGCAAAATACCCCAACCCGAACGGCGCGAGGGTCTACCAACACATGTGGGGTGCCTCCGAATTCAGCGCGACCGGCACCCTGAAAGACTATGACCGGACCGCCGATCTCGGCAGGATCAATGCGCCCACACTGTTCATCTGTGGCGAACATGACGAGGCCCGACCAGCGACAGCCCGTCGTTTTGCGAAACAGATTCCCGGCGCCAGCCTGCAGGTGATAGACGGCGCCTCGCACGCCATCCTCGGGGAAAGACCCGGCCGGCTGCTGAAACTGATCCGGGGGCATCTGCAGGCAAACGATTGACCCGTCCGCTCAAAATACTGTATATATAAACAGTATTTTGAGCAGCCCGAAAAATGTCGATAAAGCCTGACAAGGTCGATCAACTGCTGCGCCAGTCTGGTCTCTGGCGGGCATCAAGCATCGCTGGTCACCACAACCGGCAGAACAGCAGCAGTGGATTTGCCGCCCTTGACCGTCACCTGCCCGGCGGTGGCTGGCCGGCGGACGGCATCACCGAGCTGCTGCATGAGCAGCAGGGTATCGGTGAATTTCGCCTGCTGCTGCCTGCCCTGGCACGCCTGAGCCAGGCATCTTCCCGCTGGATCATGCTGGTCAACCCGCCCTACATACCCTATCCACCCGCCCTGCTGCAGGCCGGGGTTTCAATGGAAAGGCTCGTGGTGTCGCGGACCGGCAACCGCCGTGACTACCTCTGGACACTCGAGCAGACCCTGGGGTCAGGCAGCTGCACGGCGGTCATCGCCTGGCCATCACAGCTGAATCCGAAAGATATCCGGCGGCTGCAGGTCGCCGGCAAGGAAGGCGGCACCTGGGGCATCCTGTTCAGGCATGAACGCAACGCGAAAACCGCCTCCCCGGCAGAATTGCGAATACTGCTGAAATCGGGCTCGCCATCAAAGGATGCCAGCAGCCTGCTGGTTCGAATCCTGAAGCGGCGTGGTGGCTGGGAAAGCGAGGATATCTGCCTGCAGTTTGATGATCAGCTGCATCGACCCATGCCGGATTTCACGGAGCTGCAGG
>JAQCAK010000311.1 GCA_027621895.1 Pseudomonadota bacterium
AGCCAGGACAGCGACAGGAAAGTACCGGTTTCCTCCATGGCCGAGGTCACCATGTTACCCTTGCCGTCAGTCCAGTAACTGACCAGCTGATTGAAATAGTCATTCAGGATTTTGCCATGCCAGAAGGTCAGGGCTGCAACGTGATCCCCCTTCATGACCACCGGCTTGCCCCAGGCGTTGGGATGTTCCGTATAAAGGTCCCGTTCATGCTGCACACTAGGGTCATCCACCAGTTGCATATCCCGGGTCAGCTGGTAGGCCCATTCCATCAGCCCCGGGTTAACCTGATACATCTCACCCGTGGGTTCCGGTTTGTCCGAATCGAACGGTCCGGTGGTATAACGCGGAAAATATCCAAACGGCCAGTCCGCCGGGATTTCACGGGCATCGATTTCGTGAGCGAGGTCGCCATCCACCAGGAACTCGGCCCAGGCGGTTGAACCCACGGTAGCATCCTCAGGATCAATCCCGGCAATACCAGCCACCAGCCAGTAGGCCTTCGACAGGTCAAAGCGATCATCCATGCCCAGCGCCATGGTAGCCGCCGCTGCCCGTGCGGTGCCAATGCCGGTGACAAGCACCAGCAACTGACTGTCAGGATCATAATGCAGGTCGCGATAACCCTGAAAAGGAACGACCTCCGTCAGATTACGGCGCTCTTTCCAGAGCTGGAATTCGCCCGCGCGATCGCCAGTATCATCTCCGATTTCAAACATGGTGACGACGACAACCTTCACAGGCCTGATGGAATCCTTCTGCGGCGTGCCGGCGCAGGCAGCGAGCAGAATCAGTAGCGGTACAAGCAACAGCGGTTTCATTCGGGAAAGCTCCAGTGGTTTTGTTCGGACAATAAAAAAGGGGCGGCTTTTTGGCCACCCCTTTTTTGCTTCACCAGGCAAGATCCATCTTGCCTGGCCTGGTCGTGCTGTCATGCTTATCAGGACCGGGGTCCCTCACGCGGCAGAGCCGCGCTCGGGATTCTAGAACCGGTACTGAACCCGCGCCGCATAATGACGAGGCAGTTCAGGCAGCACAATCGTTCCACCGAACAGGTTCGGGAAGTTGGAACGGAAGTAGGTTTCATCTGTCAGGTTCTTGCCGCTGACAGCGAAAAGCCAGTTTTCGGTCTCGTACGAGAAGCCCAGGTTAACCAGTGTATAAGCTGGCAGTTTCACCCGGTTGGAGTAACCGGAATAAACACTGTCCACGTCGATGACACTGCCGTTAACAGTCCAGCCATTGCCGAAGTCGTAGGTACCTGTCAGAGAATAGATATTCTCTGGCATACCGGCACGGGTCGACTTGCTGAGCACGTTGCTGACGTTGCCACCCAGGGTTCCGCCATAAAGCAGGTGACAGGGGATGTTCGGCAGATCGTCACAACCGATAAAACTGAAACGGTAACCGGTCTGCTTTGTATTGAGGTTCGTGACCTCGATATTCGAGTATCCGAAAGTCAGCAGCAGGTTTTCATTGACCACCCAGCGTGCCTCGAATTCAACCCCTTCTGTTTCCGTGGACTGGTTGGTTACGATGGATTGGGCTGAGAAGTCGGTCCGTTCCTGCTTGTAAACCGCCAGCGCGAGATACAGGGCGTTGTCCAGCAGACTGGCTTTAACACCCAGTTCCTGGAGTTCGGAATCATCAAACCAGCCACCAGACGCCAGGTTCCCGGTCGTGACTTCCGCACCCTGGCCAACAATCATCGTGGCCTGGGTTGAAGCAGTGGCATAGACAATGAAATCACCAAGCTGCTGACTCAGACTGGCCGTCCAGGAGATACCGTCCTGTGTATCGTCTGCCTGGGCGTTTTCACAGCCCGGTGCCGGACAGAAATTGTTGGAACTCGCAAACAGCAGCTTGTCCACCGGCTGACGGCTTTCTGCATCGATGGTGTCATAGCGCACACCCAGCAGAGCACTGAAGCCGTTGTCCCAGGTGAAATCACCCATCAGGGCAAAACCCAGGTTCGTGTACTCACCGATATAGTACTCAGTGTAATCGTCATCGATCTGGGTCGAGAGTACCCGCTTGTCGAGAGCAGTAGACGCCTTGGTCAGGTCACGACGATCGAAATACTCATTGGTGTAGTCATCAGCGTGTTCAAAGTCCGTGTGCCGAATGGACGGTGAAATCTGCACTGCTGCCGTCATGCCATCCAGATCAAACGTTTTGGATATCACGATCTTGTCTTCGATAACCCACGTATCGTGGAACTGTGAGAAACCATAGGCATTCTCGTTATCGTTGCGGTAAGCCTCGAAGAACAGCTGGTTCTTGATTTCCCAGTCGTTCTCTGTGGAGATAACCACATCGAAATACAGCGTGGTCACCTCGTTGTCCAGAAAGTCTTCCGGTGCGACCAATACCTGGGAGCCATCCAGCTTCGCTGTGCCCGGATTCACCAGGTTAAGCAGAGAAAGGTCACCGGTCAGAATTTCAAGAAAGCTGATGTCTTCAGTACTGCCGGGAATGAGCGAGCCGCCCGCGGCGACCTGATCCGTGAGGAAGTCAAACCGGAAGGGGTTCAGATCAGTGAAACCATCGCCGTTGACATCAAATTCCTGGTGAGAGATGCGACCATCGCCATTGGTATCCAGCGGCTTGGCAGCACCCGTCACATAGGTACCGTTGTCGATCAGGTCCTGGGTCAACCGGTTCCAGCCCGCCACCTGGTTACCGGAATATTCGTGCCACATACCACCGAACTGCACGCGAACACTGTCTGAGAGGTCTGCATCGAAAGACGCCTGGAACAGGTTCTGTTCAACGCCGGAGTTCTTGTAGTAAGAGCCGGAATCTTCGATCTCGCCATAGACGTAATAGCCAAACTCCTGATCACCCAGTTTGCCCGGACCACCGACCTCGGCCGTGATCACTGACTTGTCCCAGTTGCCCGTGGTGAATGACATCTGACCGGTCTGCTCGGTAATGAACTGGCCGGTTTCCTCAATTCGCGCGGACTTGGGATTGAAGTTCAGGTAACCGCCGATCTTGGAAGGACCATAAATCGGCGATGCAGGACCGCGCACAATATCAACACGATCAGATGCACCGATCGGCGTGGGATAGTTACCCGGGTTGTCGAGTCGACGAACGCCTCGGAAGTAGGTCTCACCAGGTGTACCCCGGACATCCAGGCCACCCGCAACACCAAAGAATGACTGCGTGAAACTGCCGGGGGCCACCGCGACGAGTTCATCGATATCAAACATATTGAAACGTTCCATCATCTCTTCCGAGATGGTCGAAGCGGAACGTGGTGTTTCCAGAAGAGATTTGTTGAATCCAAAAATGGATTCCACGTTCTCACCCGGCAAACTGCCAAGGTCACCCTTGACCACTATCTCTTCCATATCTTCTGCTGCAAATGCCTGACCAGCCAGACTTGCAGTAAGAATTGCGGAAGCTAGGAGGCTCTTTCTAAGCTTCATTCATTGTCTCCCCGACGTTGATTGAAATAATGGCAGCACCTGAAGGTATCGCCTGATTTTTAGTTGCTACCCGGTACATCTTCAGGCGTACCGGGAACCATCGTTTTAAAAGCAATCTTCGTGCCGCAGCGCCCGTTTACTGGCTAATCCAGGGTTTATGCTGCAGTGCATGATGAAGGCGCCCCATCTTCGCAGATTCTTTGACAAAAGTGCACCCTTAAGGCGCACATAGCCCGT
>JAQCAK010000312.1 GCA_027621895.1 Pseudomonadota bacterium
AATGATCGGTAACGGGTTGTCCGCCGCGCCGAGGTGATTCTCGTTTGTTCGAACGTGGATCTTGAAGAAATGCTCACCGCGTTCGTCGGTAATGGTGTCGGCACTGATCAGTTCCAGTACCCCATCCAGGCCCCCGTAGATGGAAAAGTCATAGGCAGTCAGCTTGACGGTCGCTCTTTGCCCGGGATGAATAAAGGCGATATCGGCAGGGCGGACCCGGGCCTCGATCAGCAGTGTGTCGTCAGCGGGGACAATTTCTACAAGGTTCATCCCCGGCTGTATAACGGCCCCCACCGTATTGACCAGCACCTGGTTGATGGTGCCGTCCACCGGGGATTTGACGTCGGTACGGTTGACGCGATCTTCCAGCGCAACATTGGAAATATTCATCCGGCCCAGTTCGTTCTTGGCCTCGTTCAGTTCAGCCTGGGCGGCACTGATGAACTGCTGGCGCCGTTCCCGGATCTTCTGCTCTGCCTCGGCCACTGCGGCTTCCGCCCCCGGAATGGCCAGCCGGGTTTCCTCCAGTAGCCCCTGGATATCGTTGACGGCGGCCTGCAGGCGCAGCAGTTCGACCTGTGAGACCGCGCCTTTTTCCACCAGGGGCTGGGTCAGCTCGAGTTCCTGTCTTGCCAGAATGACATTCTTGCGGAGCTTGCTTTCCGTCGCTTTCAGCTCCGCCAGACCCTGCTCGTACTGTTTGCGTTGCTGGGTCAGGATGCCAAGGGCCGAGTTGAGTTCCTGCTGCCGGGACCGGTACAGCAATATCTCGTCTTCCAGTTGTCCTGCATGGGTCGAGTCAAAACCCGTGACCGAATCAAAAGGCTGGCCACTGATCTCGGACTCCAGCCTCGCAATACGCACCTGGAGTGCACGTGCGGTCAGTTTGCCTTCTCCCAGTGAAGACGCGAACCGGGTATCGTCCAGTACCAGCAGGGTCTGGCCTGCCTTGACCTGCTCACCGGGTTTTACTGCAACCCGGGCGAGAATGCCGCCCTCAAGGTTCTGTACCACCTGGACCTGGCTGGAAGGGATGACTCGCCCCTCGGCGCGGGCGACCTCGTCCAGGGTGGCGAAGTTGGCCCAGACGATGGCGACCACGACAAATGCAGCGGCCAGCCAGAGGATGGCATGACTGGCCAGTGGCAGGGACTCTATCTCTGCCGCATAGGTATCGGGCATGAATCGAATATCGGTCTTGTGATCTGCCATCGCGCCGTCCCCTAGTCCCGGTTAGCTGGGCGGTTACCGGCCAGCGCATTGAGCACTTCATCGCGTGGGCCGTCAGCCAGCACCTTGCCCTCGTTCAGCACGATGAGCCGGTTCACCAGTGACAGCATGCTGGCCTTGTGGGTCACCAGCAGCAGGGTCCTGTCTGCCAGGTAGGATTCGAACTCCCGCTTGAACTGTGACTCTGTCGTGTTGTCCATGGAGGCAGTGGGTTCATCCAGCAGCAGGATGGGTGCCTGGCTGATGATTGCCCTGGCAATGGCAACACCCTGTCGCTGGCCGCCGGAAAGCTGGCTGCCTCTTTCGCCCACGTTCAGGTCGAATCCGGATGGATGGGTGTTGAGGAAATCCAGGATGCCGGCGATACGCGCGGCCTCGATGATTGATTGATCCGACGCCAGGGGATTACCCATGACGATGTTTTCGCGGATGGTGCCGCTGAACAGAGAAATTTCCTGAGGCACGTAGCTGATATTGCGGCGCAGGTCCGTGGGATCCAGTTGCTTGATGTCGGTGCCACTGATCAGGATGGAGCCACCACCGGGTTCATAGTAGTTCAGTACCAGTTTCTGCAGGGTGGTTTTGCCCGAGCCCGTTCTACCGATCACGGCGACCCGCTCACCGGCAGAGATACGGAAAGACACCCCGTCCAGCGCCGGTACCTGCTGGTCCCTGTAGCTGAAGCTGACATTGCGAAATTCGATGTCACCCCGGATGTCCGGGCGGTGCAGAAAGCGCCGATTTGCAGGGCGTTCGACAGGCAGGTGCATGATTCTGTCGATCGATCGGTAGGCCGCCATCGAATGGTGGTAGCGGGTCAGGATGCTCGCTACCTGGCCCATGGGTGCGAGGCAGCGGCCCGTCAGGATAGTGCAGGCAATCAGGCCACCGATACTCAGATTGCCGTCGATGATTGCGTAGACGCCGACGGCGACGATGGCCACGGTCGACATCTGCTGTACCAGCTGCGCCAGGTTCATCATTGACAGGGACAGGACCCTGGACTTCAGGCCCATTTTTGCCAGCCGGGCATTGAAGGTTTCCCAGCGCTTCTGCATGACCCCCTCAGCCCGGATCCCCTTGACGGTATCCAGGGAGCCAAGCACCTCGATGAGCATGGCGTGCTTCGCTGCACTTTCCTTGAAGACTTCATTGATCACCTGCTGCAGGGGCTTCTGAAACAGGAAGCCGGCGACCAGCACCAGGGGAATCGCCACCAGCGGCACAGCGGCGAGAATACCGCCGATGAAATAGATCAGCAGCACGAACAGGATCACAAAGGGCAGGTCGATCAGGGCGATCAGGGTGGTTGAAGTGAAGAACTCGCGAAAGCTGTCGAATTCCTGAAGGTTATTGGCGAACGAGCCAACCCGATCTGGCCGCTCGCTCATCCGGATATCCATGACACGACTGAAAGTGCTGGATGACAGCATGATATCCGCCCGCTTGCTGGCGGCATCGATGAAATAGCCTCGCAGTGATTTCATCACAACATCAAACAGGAAGACGATAGCTACACCTGACGCCAGCACCCAGAGTGTTTCAACGGCGTGATTGGGCACGACCCGGTCGTAGACATTCATGATGAACAGTGGTGTGACCAGCGCAAACAGGTTGATCAGCAGGGACGCGACCAGGATCTCTGCATACAGACCGCGGGATCGCTTGATGGTGTTCCAGAACCAGCTGCTGGAGGAGGATTCGTCCGCGTGTTCGAGTCCTGGCTTCACCAGGTAGCACCAGCCCGTGTAGCGGGATTTGAGCGAATCCAGCGGTACCTGGTGCAGTTTCTCGTCCTCGTCGACAAACAGCACTTCTGCCCGATCGTCGCTTTTTTCTACCAGCACGCAGGCGTGGTTGTCCTCGAGTTCCAGGACAACCGGTAACACCATGGGCGTAATGTCTTCTAAAGATCGTTCCAGGTAAGAAGCCGTGAAATCTGCACCGGCTGCCGCGCGGACAAAAAGCGGGGGTGTCAGTCGCCCGTCTTCCAGCGGCAGCCCGGCGACCAGGCTCTCGGCGCTGTGAGGCTGGTGATGCAGGCGGGTCAGTACAACGAGTGCCTCAAGCAATGGGTCCCTGGGGGCGTTGTGATCAGCTTCCGGCATGCTTTGGGGGAGATATCCTGTGGAAAATCAGTCTTTGGAAGGAACGGACCACGGCAGTATATCACTAAGGCAGCGGAATCAGCTTGCCGGGATACCGCTGATTGCGGCCTTGCCTCGTCTGCTGGCTGCCTGGTGCTTCGATGCCGGGAGTTCCTCCGATATACTCTGTAGCCCATGCGAATCCATCAAACGAATTACGGCCCCTTACTGCTGGCAGTCATGCTTTCCTGGGCATCACTGACGGCCCTGGCGTCGGACATTCCCGTATTCGACCAGGCGCAGGTTGCTGCGACCGAGGGTCGCTACGAGGACGTTGTAAATCTGCTGA
>JAQCAK010000313.1 GCA_027621895.1 Pseudomonadota bacterium
GTACCTATCTTGACCACCTGGATCCCGAGTACCTGCGCTACTACTTCGCTGCCAAGATGAGCAGCGGCGTCGACGACCTGGATATCAACCTTGAGGATTTCGTCCAGCGGGTCAACTCGGACCTGGTCGGCAAGGTGGTGAACATTGCATCACGCTGCTCGGGATTCATTAACAAGCAGTTCGACAGCACCCTGGCGGATCGTGCCGATAACCCGCTGATCGCCGAATTCCAGCAGGCTGGTGAGACTATCGCTGCCCACTACGAGAACGGCGACTTCGGCAAGGCCATGCGGGAAATCATGTCGCTGGCCGACAAGGCCAACCAGTACATTGCGGAGAACCAGCCCTGGGTACTCATCAAGGAAGATGGCCGCCAGCAGGAAGTTCACCAGATCTGTTCCGACGGACTGAACCTGTTTCGAATCCTGGTGATCTACCTGAAACCGGTCCTGCCCGGGCTGGCTGAAAAGGCCGAGTCATTTTTCGACGTGGCACCCCTGACCTGGGATGACGCAGCCACTGCCCTGACCGGGCACAACATCCGCAAATTCAAACCGATGCTGACCCGTGTCGAAATGGAAAAGGTAGATGCCATCGTGAACGATACCAAAACCGGTGAGCCCGGCCCGCAGCAGGAACAGGCGAAACCCGCCACTGAAGCCGACCCGGATACCGGACTGATTCAGTTCGATGATTTCGCCAGGGTAGACCTTCGGGTCGCCAGGATCGTCTCTGCGGAACACGTGGACGGGGCAGACAAACTGCTGAGGCTGGTCCTCGACCTGGGTGGGGAAACCCGCCAGGTGTTCGCCGGTATCAAGGCCGCCTATGAAGACCCCGCTGCCCTGGAGGGACGGCTCACGGTGATGGTGGCCAACCTGGCACCCCGGAAAATGAAATTCGGCGTCTCTGAAGGGATGGTCCTGGCGGCGGGTCCTGGTGGCAAGGAAGTCTTCCTGCTGCAACCGGATGCTGGCGCAGAACCGGGGATGCAGGTCTGCTGAACGGACTCACAGGCTGCCGCTTCCCCGATACGCTGATCGCCACGGATGGCGCTGGTCTGACCGGTTGATAAACTAGCGATATGCCCGAAGCTCTCGTCATTCTGCTGACAACCATTTTCGTCAACAACTTCGTGATGGTGCAGTTCCTGGGACTGTGCCCGTTCATGGGTGCCAGCCAGCGCATTGATATGGCCGTCGGAATGGCGGCAGCAACCACTTTCGTGCTGACCCTGGCCTGCGCCGTCAGCTATCTGCTGGATCACTATGTGCTGATACCCCTGGGCCTGGAGTACCTCCGAATCATCAGTTTTATCGTGGTCATCGCCAGCCTGGTACAGTTTTCCCAGATTGTCATGAAAGCCACACAGCCACTGCTGCATGAAGTCCTGGGTATTTTTGTGCCGCTGATTACAACCAACTGTGCGGTACTCGGCGTTGCGCTTCTCAACACGCGAACTGGCAACAATTTTGCCGAGAGCCTGATCTACGGCTTCGGTGCCGCACTGGGATTCAGTCTGCTGCTGATCCTGTTCGCCGCAATCCGTGAAAAGCATGAACAGGCTGATGTGCCGGTGCCGTTTCGCGGCGCGGCCATCAACATGATTACCGCTGGCATACTGTCCCTGGCATTCATGGGCTTCACCGGCATGGCTTCATGAACAGCATTCTGCCGGACCTGTTGCTGCTGGGCTCCCTGGGTGCCTGTTGCGCATTTCTGCTGACCTTTGCGAGGTCGCGCCTGCCTGAAGACGGGGAAACCCTGGTTGAAGCGATCAATCGTGAACTCCCCCAGACCCAATGCGCACAATGCGGGTACCCGGGCTGTCGACCCTATGCCGAGGCCATTGCCGCTGGC
This sequence comes from Pseudomonadota bacterium, assembly GCA_027621895.1. Classification (GTDB taxonomy): domain Bacteria; phylum Pseudomonadota; class Gammaproteobacteria; order Pseudomonadales; family Azotimanducaceae; genus UBA9659. Next base: position 1,861 of record JAQCAK010000313.1, read on the forward strand.
GCGCCTGTTAACCGTTGTCCGCCTGGCGGTGACGACACCATCGCCGCCCTGGCTGCGCTGACCGGACGTGAACCCCTGCCACTCGATGAATCCCTGGAACAGGTACCTGTCTGGGCGATCGCCGTGATCCGCGAGGAAGCCTGTATTGGCTGTACGCTCTGTATCGCGGCATGCCCGGTGGATGCGATCATCGGCGCCCAGCAGCAGATGCATACTGTCATCGCAGACCTCTGTACAGGCTGTGAACTGTGTATTGAACCCTGTCCCGTTGACTGTATAGACCTGGTGGAACTGCCCGTGACCGCCCCGGACCTGGGAATTCTGGACAACCCCTCTGCCAATGCCTGTATCAACTGCGGCGACTGTGCTGTCGCCTGCCCGAAAGACCTTCAACCCCAGCTCCTTTACTGGTATCGACAGGATACGGATCGAACGTCTGCCCTTTTCCTTGAAAGCTGTATTGAGTGCCGCCGTTGTGATCGGGTCTGTCCCAGTGAACTGCCGCTGACCGAGGTTTTCCGCGCGAGCAAAAGGCTCACCCAGCTGTCAGCGGAACGGCAACGCCAGGCGGCCGAGGCAGAACGTCGGTATATTGCCAGGGAGAACCGGCTTGCCCAGGCAGAACAAACTGTCATTGCGCGACCCTCCAGCAAGGATCGAAGCGCCATTCTTGATGCGATCCGGTCCGGGGAATGAAAACTCCAGCCATCATGCTCAACACGCTGGCTGCCCTGGTGCCAGGCACGCTCGCTTTCTGCTGGTTCTTCGGCGCTGGCGTTCTGCTGAACATCCTGATTGCCACGGCAGCCGCCGTGGTCGCAGAAGCACTGGCGCTGAGACTGCGAGACAGATCCCTGGCCAGTCTCAGGGATGGCAGTATCATCCTGACCGGTGCCCTGCTCGGTCTCTGCCTGCCACCCCTGTTGCCGGGGTGGATGGTGCTGCTGGGTGCCGTCGCGGCTGTCGTGTTCGGCAAACAGGTGTATGGCGGCACGGGACAGAATGTGTTCAACCCGGCAATGGTCGGCTATTGCGTACTGATACTCTCGTTCCCGCTGGCCATGAGCCAGTGGCCGGACAGCGGCAACACGGCCAGCTGGCGGGCGACCCTGGATGCGAAACTGACCCTGGGCGGTTATCCAGCCTATGACGGTCTGACCGCCGCAACCCCCCTGGACAGCTACCGGTTTCGCGAGGGCCAGACCAACCAGGAATTTTTCGCCCGGGAACTGGGCAATGGGGAAAACTGGCAGCGCTGGGCGACTGTCAATCTGGCTTTCCTTGTGGGTGGGGCTTACCTGCTCTATCGGCGCATCATTCCCTGGCAGACACCCGCCGCCATGCTCGGCACACTGGGGTTGCTGTCGCTCCTGTTCTACGCCGGGGGTTCATCAGACAGCCTCGGATCCCCGGTCTTCCATCTGCTGGGTGGCGCAACCATGCTGGGGGCATTTTTTATTATCACCGACCCGGTGACCTGTCCGGGTTACCCGCGCGCGCTGTTGTGCTTTGGTGCGGGTATCGGCCTGGTGACATTCGTCATTCGCAGTATTGGGGCCTACCCGGAAGGCCTTGCCTTCAGTGTACTGTTACTGAATGCCTGTGCTCCCATGCTGGATCACCTGTTCACGCGGCGGGCACCAGCATGACCCGGATAAAACCCGTGCTCATTGCCCTGGCCTGCGGCCTGTTACTGTCAGTCACCGACCGGCAGACTCGCGATACGATTGTGGCCAACCAGCAGTATGCCGAGCAGGCCATCCTGCGGGAGATGG
>JAQCAK010000314.1 GCA_027621895.1 Pseudomonadota bacterium
TTTCTGGATCACAGATTACAGAATTGCCCCTACCACGCTTACAGCCTGCTTCGTGATGAAGCGCCGGTCTGGGTAGACCCGATCACCGGGTTTTACGTGATCACCCGTTTTGAGGACCTGCGTCAGGTTCTGCTGGATACCACCCACTTTTCGAACGATATGCGCAGCGGCAGCAGTCGTGACCAGATTGACTCGGAAAGATCGCGACGGATGATGCAGCTCTATGAAGAGAAGGGCTGGGTCCCGGGGGCAACCCTTGCCGGCCGGGATGATCCCAATCATCGGGAAATGCGGGCGATGTTCAACGAGGCGTTCAAGCCAAAGAAGATCGATGCCATGGATCCATTTGTGCGAGACACGGCCTATCGCCTCATTGACAGCTTCGTTGATCAGGGCCACTGCGACTGGGTCAAAGCATATGCGGTGCCCCTGCCGCTGATCGTGATCGGGCAGCAGGTTGGCGTCCCCGAGGCTGATATCTGGAAGATCAAGGCCTGGACTGATGCCTGGGTGCAGCGACTGGGCATGATGCAGACCGAGGAAGAAGAACGCTGGTCTGTAGAAATGGAAATCGAGGCACAGCACTACTTCCAGCCGATTTTCGAGCGACTGCGCCAGCAGCCAGATGGCACGCTGCTGTCCGAACTCGTCAACCGGGTTATTCCGGAATGGGGCCGGCCCCTGACCGATAACGAACTCCACGCGGAAATGATGGCAGATACCTTCGTCGGTGGTTCCGAGACAACGACCAATGCCATTGCCTATGGCATGAAGCTGCTGATCGAGAATCCGCCGGTCTGGGAAAAACTCAGGCATGATCCCGATCGTTACCTTAAAACCTTCTGCGAGGAAGTGGTGCGCCTTGAAGGCCCGGTTCAGGGCCTGTTCCGCAAGGCGGCCCGGGATATCGAGTTGCATGGTGTCACCATACCGGCAGGTGCGATGATCAACGTACGCTTCGCCGCTGCCAATCGGGACGAGCGAGAGTTCGCCTGTCCCGAGGAACTCGACCTGGATCGGGAAAAGCCAGGCCGGCATCTTGGCTTCGGCTCAGGTGTACACCACTGCATCGGCGCGCCTCTCGCGAGACGTGAGCTTTTCTGGGCCTTCAGGGCGCTGGTTGACCGTGTGGATAATATGCGTTTTGCTGAGGGGATGAATACATTCGAGGTTGCACCCAGTTTCGCGTTGCGGGCGCTGAAGGAACTCCATATTGAGTTTGATGCCAAACCAGAGGCACAGAGAATAGATCCCGAAAAGGTTGATCTCGCATCAAACGCGACAGCAATCGGCAACCCACAGAACAATTGAGGAGAGAGAGAAATGGCTGAAATGTATAAGGATCTGGATCCGGAAACCATGCCGAGATCCCCGGGCCTGACCTACCAGGACCTGCTGGACCAGGATTCCCACGAAGTTCCGGCGGTACTTCGTCTGGAGTCGCCCAAAGATGTGGGTCTGGAAGAAGTGCCGGTGCGCCGATATATCTCAAGGGAGTATCACGAACTCGAGAAAGAACGCCTGTGGAAAAAAGTCTGGCAGTTTGCCTGTCGTGAGGAAGAAATGCCTGATCCCGGCGATCACATGCGTTACGACATTGCCGGCATGTCATTCCTGCTGGTTCGCCAGGAAGACAGATCCATCAAGGCTTATCCCAATGCCTGCCTGCACCGCGGACGGATGTTGAAAGAGCATGATGGCCATACCTCGGAAATTCGCTGTGCGTTTCACGGATTTGCCTGGCACCTGGATGGCTGTCTGAAGGACATTCCGGCACGCTGGGATTTCCCGCAGATCAAGGACGAGGAGTTTTCCCTGCCGGAGATACCGGTAGCGACCTGGGCTGGCTTTGTGTTTATCAACCCGGACCCGGACTGTGGGCCTTTTGACGACTTTATCAAGGATCTGGCAGACCAGTTCGAGCGCTGGGACCTGGGTTCGCTCTACATTCAGGCGCATGTCGCGAGAAAGCTGCCGTGCAACTGGAAGATTGCACAGGAAGCATTTTGCGAGGCTTACCATGTCAATGCGACCCATCCACAGATCATGCGTGGACTGGGCGATGTCAACAGCCAGGTCGACGTCTGGGAGAACTGCGCGCGGGTCATCACGCCGGGAGCGACCCCCAGCCCGCTGCTGGATTACGAGTTGTCAGACGGTGATGTCGTCATGTCCATGATGGGGATGCCTCATGATGCAGAGCCCCCACAGCTGCCTGAAGGCATGAATGCCCGGGCGTTTGTCGCTGCCATGAGCCGCGAGGGATTGCGAGCTGATGCCGGGGACCGCGTTGACCTCTACTGTGATGCAGAAATTGTCGACAGCATTGACTATACCCAGTTTCCGAACTTCCACCCCTGGGGGGCATTCAACAAGATTGTCTACCGGTTCAGACCGAACGGTGATGATCACAGAAGCTGCATCATGGAGTGCTACCAGCTGATGCCATTCCAGGGTGAACGTCCGCCAGCTGCACCGATTCACTGGCTTGGGGACGATGAAAAATGGTCGTCTGCGCTGGGCTTTCTCGGCAAGGTTTTCGACCAGGATGTCTTTAACATGCCCAAGGTCCAGCAGGGTCTTGAGTCAACCTACAAGACAGGGCTCTTTATGTCAGGTTACCAGGAAAGCAAGGTTCGCTGGCTGCACAGAAAGCTGGGTGAGTGGATAGGAGAGTAACATGGGTATCAGGCATCCGTTTGAACCGGAAACCATCTACGACTTGAATGAGGACGGCAATGTGACCATCACCCGGGATGGCAGCGTCGGCGTTTTTACGCCCGAGGGCATATACATCTCCGGAGATATTCGCGAGGCCGACCCGCAGATGTGCGTCTGGACCGCAAACAATCCGGATCCAAACTCACAGCTGACGCCATCGCGTTTCGCAGAGCGCGACAGCTGAACCGTCACACCACAAAAAATAAAATCCAAGAGAGGGAGAAATGGTAGAAACAAAAACAGGTCACGACCGTTCTGACGGTATTTCCTACAACGAGATTCTGGAATCAGATACGGTCCCGCCACCCGCGGTTTACCTGGAGGATTCTCCCTATCCGTCGGGTGTGACAAAAGTCAAAACAGAGCGTTATTTTTCCAAAGAAGAGCATGACCTGGAGGTTGAGCGACTCTGGAAACGTGTCTGGCAGATGGCCTGTCACGAATCTGATATTCCGAACGTCGGCGATGTGCATGTTTACGACATCGCCAGCCTGTCCTACATGATCGTTCGGGTGTCTGAAACCGAGGTCAAGGCGTTTCCGAACGCGTGCCTGCATCGTGGCAGGGCCCTGTGCGACAACCACAGGAAAGAGCTGCGGGTTTTCCGTTGTCCATTCCATGGCTGGTCCTGGAATCTGGATGGATCCCTGAAGGAAGTGCCAGGTCACTGGGACTTCCCAACGGTCACGGAGGAAGAATACTCGCTGGAGAGCATCAACATTGGTTACTGGGGTGGATTCTATTTCATTAACCCGGATCCCAACTGCGAACCACTTGAGGACTTCCTGGGCGATATAGACCGGCATTTCGGCATCCCGTTCGAGCGACGCTACAAGGCGGCTCACCTGGTGAAACGCCTGCCCTGTAACTGGAAGGTTGCCCAGGAAGCGTTCATGGAATCCTATCACG
>JAQCAK010000315.1 GCA_027621895.1 Pseudomonadota bacterium
TCTCGCAGCCGCGGCACACTGGGCTTCAAAGGGCCATCTACCCGGGAGATGCTGCAGCTCCTGGATCCAGGGCGACCGATCCTTGACCGGGAGTACAGCCTGGCATTGTCACTGGATGGAACGACCGACGCCATACAGGTCAATGACCTGGATGTCAGGGTCGGTGAATCGGACCTGGCAGGTAGCCTGGCGATAGAAAAGTCGCCAGCCGGCATATGGAAGACGACAGGTGATCTGCATTCAGAGAATCTGTTTCTGCCGTTGTTTTTTCCATCACTGGCAGATCAGGCCCCGGACACTGCAAAGCCAGCGCGCTATTTTTCGCCAACACCGCTGCCTTCTTCGTGGATAGAAAACCTGCACCTGGGTCTCGATTACCAGGTTGATCGCATGACCGTTCGGGGAAATCAATCGACTTCAATGACCCTGGGGTTCGATCTGTCTGACGGTCAGCTGGAAACACGGCAACTGCTGTGGGATGGCCAGACCTCGAGGGGCAATGCAAAAGTAAAGCTGGCCTCGGTGGCGGGTCAGCTGGAGATGTCGGCAGAGGTGTACAGCAGTCGGCTACCCCTTTTATGGCTGTTAGCTGGCGAACCCATGCCTTCAGACAACACCCGCTACGCTTCCCGACTCACAAGCAGGGGAAACAGTATCGCTTCACTGATGGCCAACCTGGACGGCACCCTGCTGTTTCTTGGCGGCGCCGGCAGGATCAGTACAAAGCGCCTCGACAGACTGTTCGGCGACTTCCTGGAAGCGCTGTCAAACAGCATCCTCGGCGGTGAGAAAGACAGCGAGGCCAATGTCAGCTGCTCTGCTGGTGCTGCACGGATCAAAGGCGGCATCGCAAATCTGGATCCAGGACTGGTCATCAGGACCGACAAGGTTGATATCTTTGCCGGCGGCACGCTTGGCCTGGCCCTGGAGAAACCTGATCTTGCAGTCTATTCACGGTCTCGCACCGGTCTCGGCATCAGCGCGGCCAAAATCCTGGCACCCAGCCTCAAGGTTGGCGGTACACTGGTTGATCCAACGATCAGTGTCGCCACAACCGGTAACGCGATTTCTGCCTACTTCGCCGTGTTTTCCGGCGGTCTGTCTTTACTGGCCAACGGTCTGCTTGATCGGGTGATTACGGGCACCAGAAATCCCTGCGCCGCCCTGTTTGATGAAGCGAAACAGTTACCCGGTTATTCTGGTCTGACCGAGATGCGATAGTGGCAGCGGGGAATCACCAAACCGGCACGGGGCCTGGACCTCTTTGCCGATCAATGAAAACTGGAAGGAATACAGCCTGATGAGAGCAAGCCTGCCGCGCATCTTTCAGAACTATGTCTGCATCATGGCCCTGACGGGCCTCGCATGGCTGTACTACCACTACAACCCACACTATCAGCAGTACTTTTCATCAACTCACCGCTGGCCGTGGTTTTCGGTTTCGGACCAGCAGTTGCTGAACAATGCCTTCTGGGTGCTGGCAGTCATCTTTCCCTTTTACTACGCCACTCTCCCGGACAGCCACGTGACCAAGTCAAGACTGGTATGGAGAGCGCTGGTCGCCCTGCCGAAGCGCCTGCCGACCGCTGATGAAAAGAATGCCCTGCTGGCCACTGCCGTAAAATTTTTCTTCCTGCCTTTGATGCTCGCCTGGTTCTTCGCGAATGGTGCAAACTTCCTGGGCCAGGTTCAGCAGTTCTGGAGCACCGGTTCGCTGTTTCCGCATGGCTACTGGATGGTGTTCTACCTGATACTCTTTATCGATGTGGCCTTCTTCCTGCTGGCCTATACGGTCGAACATCCCCGCCTGGATAATGAAATCCGTTCTGTGGATCCCACCCTGCTGGGCTGGGTGGTCGCACTGCTCTGCTATCCACCATTCAATGGCATGACCAACCAGGTCCTTGGCTGGTACAGCTCTGACTACCCTGGTTTTCAGACAGCCTGGTTACAGTATGTCGCCGGCAGCGTCATGTTGTTGCTGATGACCATTTACGTCTGGGCCACCGTCGCCCTGAACCTGAAGGCCAGCAATCTGACCCATCGCGGTATCGTGACCCACGGACCTTATGCCTACATTCGTCATCCTGCCTACCTGGCAAAGAACCTGGCCTGGTGGGTCGGCGCACTGCCGATTCTGGCTCGGCAGTACCAGCAGGGATTTGGTGAATTCCTGTTCGCGCTGTTCTGTGTGCTGACCTGGAGCCTGATCTATTACCTGAGAGCCATAACAGAGGAAAGACACCTGTCATTTGATCCGGTCTATCGGGAGTACTGCAGCCGGGTGCCGCGCTTTTGGATAGCCAGGCAGTTGCCAGGGCGATCAGGGTCCGGCCAGCGTTGAATCAACTGCAGCCGGAGGCTGACCAGCAAACCATCGAACGCCAGCGGAGATTCAGCGCTTCAACTGCCAGCCGTGATCAATCAGCCGCTGTTCTTCTTCCGCGCCCAGCACATCACCCTGAATGTGTTCCATCACGTACTGATCAATCGCCGCCGTATTCGCGCCGGCAGGCAGATAGGCGCCGGGTTTGCCGGCAGCATGGGTGGTGCTCAGCACAGTCGTCCATTCTCCTGCCTCCCTGCAGACGATTCGCCTGCTGGTCGCTTCGAGCAGCTCGCGACAGATGCGGTCGTCCCGGGTAAGGAATGTTGCCACGACCATCACCGAGTCCTGCGCAAACCGTTCACCGGACAGAACCGTATCCAGTGACGCTGGCGGTCTTGTGGCCTCGTAACCCACCAGACCAACGCCCAGCACCAGTGCCGCTGCGATGGCAAACTTCACGAACACCGAATCGGTGAATATCCTGGAGGCGACGGGCACCAGCCCATGGATCGCCTCGGGCAGCGGGCGTTCATCGATGCTGGCTGCATAGGATCGCAGGAGGTCATCAGCGGAGGCTAATGCGTCCAGCTCCCGGCGCAGTTCCGGCTCTTTCAGCAGTCGCTCCTGGCACTCACGAGTCTCGATCCTGCCGAGTTCACCATCAAGGTAGGCGCTCAGCAGCTCGTCATCACGTTCTTTCATTCTCTTTCATCCTGACCCCCTCTCCCCGCAGATTCATCGCGCTCTTCAAGCTTTAGAAGATGCTTTCGCAGGCTGGACCTGGCTCTTGCAACGCGACTCATGACGGTACCTACAGGCAACTCCAATGCGTTGGCCACCTGGGCGTAACTCATTCCCTCAACAACGACCATCGACAGTATTTCCCTGTGATCGTCGGACAGGCGGGACAGTGCAATACTGATTGACTCGAAATGCCGGTTCTCTTCAATACCGGCTTCGACAGGATTCGCCTCTCGATCGGCCACCTGGGCCGCATCGATCCCTTCTTCGACATAGTTGTCATGGTTGCGTACCCGGCGCTTCCGGATCTCGTCGATCCAGAGGTTACGGCAGACGCGAATCATCCACGCCTTCGGTGATTCAACCGGCAATCCACTGATCAGCACTTTTTCCACCGTCGCCTGCACCACGTCATCTGCGTCGTCCACGGAACCCGTCATCGACAGGGCGTAACGCCGCAGTGAAGAAAGTTCCTCGATGAGAAACTTATGCAGCACCTTGTCGTTCAAAAGAACCCGCTCACCCCTGTTCAACGCATGGCTCCAGCTTCT
>JAQCAK010000316.1 GCA_027621895.1 Pseudomonadota bacterium
GCAGTGGTTGATGCCTCGGTCTCAAGATGTCGACCCATCATACTCACGTCAATGACGACGTTCGTTGGCCTGACACCGCTGATGCTGAACCAGAGCGTCCAGGCCCAGTTCCTGGTGCCCATGGCCATCTCCCTGTCGTTCGGCGTGCTGTTTGCGACGGTCGTCACGCTGCTGGTTGTACCTTCCGGCTACATGATCCTTAATGACCTGGGGAATCTGGTTCGAAGACTGACGCCTGAAAACCACGAGGAAACAGAGCCACTCATCCCGGGCAAATGACACACGGGTCATCCGCCTGTCCGGGTATTTCCGACCACACCGGGAATGCCCGGGTTCGGGTCAGCTGGAAAACTCGCCAGCCACTTCCCAGTAACGTGACAGTATGTCGATATGGTCCTGCGGAGAGGTCAGCCCTTCTCCCTGTCCCCGCAGCGCCATACCGCGCATGGACACGTAGTCTGCTCCCACTGCCTGCCATGCACTGATCTCATTCGCCCATTGATCCGGTCCCGACTGGTAGTTCAGCAGCGCTTCCACACCAAAGTCCTCACCGATTTTTCGGCCATTCGTCTCCAGGTAAACCTGCAGCTGCGCCATGGCTTCCAGATTCTGTTCCTGGCCGCTGCCAAAAATGAAACCGTCACCGATTTCTGCGGCCCGTTTGAAGACCACATCGGTAAAGCCGCCGAACCAGATGGGTATCTGACGACGGGGTAATGGTTTTAACCCGGCGCGATCGATGTGGTGCCATTTTCCCTCATAGCTGACGACCGGCTCAGTCCAGAGTTTGCGCAGGACTTCAACCTGCTCGACCTGCCGCTGGCCCCGATTGTTAAAGGTCTCGTTCAGGCTGTCATACTCCACGTAATTCCAGCCGGTACCCACGCCGAGACGCAGTCGCTCTCCGGACAGGATATCGACCTCCGCTGCCTGCTTGGCCACCAGCACGGTTTGCCGCTGCGGCAGGATCAGAATGCCACTGGCCAGCTCGACCCTCGAGGTGCAGGCCGCGAGAAAGCCGAACAGCACAAAGATTTCATGGAACAGGGATTCCTCGGTGTATGGCCCCCACAAGGCGGGTTCGCGACCTTCATGGACTGCACCGATCACATGGTCATACACCAGCAGGTGAGAATAGCCAATTTCTTCAGCGGCCTGGGCCCAGTCGCGAATAACCACCGGGTCGGCACCAATTTCGAGATGGGGAAACACCGCACCAATTTTCATCAAGACTCTCCTCTTCAGCAGTCACAGGATGCCCGATTGGTTAAACTCTGGCCACTCATCAGGAGCAATTATGAAAACTCGCTACGTAACGGAAATGGGCATGGGGACTGATGTGCACGGTCGCGACTACACGCTCGCAGCTGAACGCGCGGTGTTCGATGCCATTCATCATTCCAGCCTGCATTTCTTCCAGACACTGGATAAGACACCACACGACATGTATATCGATCTGCTGATCGGCGTCCCGGCGCCGGAGCAGGTTGACCAGGACCGGGTCGCCGCGGCGCTGCCTTACGGGACTGTGACCGTCAGGGTAGAAAAGGGTGGCCTGGAAATTCCATCAGACGACGGCAAGGACGCGATTGTGATCGCCAACGCGGGGGTGGTGGTCAGGCTCAGCGACTAGGGCATCAGGTCGAGGATGTCGAGGTCCTCACTGGCCGCTGACTGGCGCGCGACCATCTGCGCCATCCACGCGTAGGCGGTCTCGTTACTCGCGTCCAGTGTGCCCGCGACCACCGCGACATAGACCCAGTTATACATCAGGGTACGCCGGTAATCTTCCCAGGCGCCGCCAAGATCAGCCGCCGGCACGCCGCCGGCCTTGAGACCTTCCACATAACGTTCGATCAGGGCCCGCTCATGCTCACGACGGACTTCGGTTTTTGTGCTCTGGCCAAGGAACAGCGCCACATCGTTCATGCCACGAGCAATGAGCGGCCCCTGCCAGTCAATGACCGCGACCGGATCGTGCTCCGGTTGGCAGCCATAGAGCAGGTTCTCCATCCGGTAATCGCCATGAACCAGCGTCACCGGTTCAATCATCATCCAGTCCTGCATCTCGGGAATGGCCGCCAGAAAACGATCACGTCGCTGAACCATGCCGGGCGACAGGTAATCACCAAATTTCTCAATCACGCCATCGATACCCACCTGTGCCAGGGAAGACATGTTCTCTGCATGGTAGCTGTGGGCAATACCCGGGACCCAGTCGAGCTGATCTACCCGTTGCCAGAATGCAGCATGCAGTTTGGCGAGTTCATCGACAGCAAGTTCAGACTGCCTGAGGGTTGCGCCGTCGACCTGACTGCCAACCTGGTAGTCCGTCATGTCTTCCATGAGGATCAGCAGACGATCCCCATCCCGCCCTGAATAATAGGATTTTGGCGTTCTCGCAGACGTCTGGGGGTCCAGCTCACTGATGAAACGGGACTCGCGCTCATAGAGGTTGTAACTGAGCGCAATCCCGCGATTGGTTTCATTCTGCGAGGCATACTTCGCAATAAAACTCGCCGGTGCCTGGCCAGGGTCTCCCTCGTAGGTCACCAGCAATCGCGACAGCTCCGCCATCATGCCGGTGCCATCACCCACCTGCTCGCGGGTAACCGTCGCCACGGACGATGCTGTTGGCAGCACGCCATCGTCATGCAGCAGTTCACTCAGGAAAGCGGGAGTAAATCCCGCGGGCAGGTCTGGAAGTTTCTTCATGATTTTTCTTCTTCTGGTTTGATGCCTGTGGTGTTGACGCGTGAAACCACACAACAGAAACTGACAACTCTGTAAAAATTATGGGTACTTCCATGATAACCGAAACCTTCGATATTGTGGTGGTGGGCTCCGGCGCAGCCGGACTGACTGCTGCCATCATCGCCAGCGAACACGGGGCCGCCCGGGTCGGCGTTTTTGACAAGGCCGACAAAGTCGGGGGTACCACGGCCTGGTCAGGCGGGCAGGTATGGATCCCCAATAACCACCATATGCCGGACGTCGGCATCGAGGACAGTCGCGAGAAAGCGATGACCTACATCATGTCACTGTCCCGGGATATGCTCGATGAAAGGCTGGTTGAAGCCTATGTCGATGCGGGACCGGAGATGGTCAGGTTCCTGGAAGCGAAAACCCCGGTGCAGTTCTATGCGGTAGAAGGCATGCCGGATTACCATCCGGAGTTTCCCGGCGGCAGCCCCGGTGGCGGCAGAACCCTCGAGTGCCCGATCTTTTCGTTCCAGGAACTCGGTGACTGGGAGCACCGGGTAACGCCATCACCCTATTTCGCCAATCCCCATATCACCATGAGTGACACGCCTCTCGGCAAAGCTGTGCCGGAACCCCCATCTGCTGAAGAACTCCGTCGACGTGCTGAGGGCAATGAGCGGGGTGCCGGCCAGGCGCTGGCGGGTCGCCTGCTGCGAGCCTGCCTGAACCGGGGCATCGAACCCCGTACGGAAAATGCCGCCACGGAGTTGATTATCGAGGCAGGCCAGGTTTGTGGTGTCAGGTTTGCAACACCTGACGGGCCTTTTGAGGCGCGATCCGAAAAAGGCGTGATCCTCGCCTGTGGTGGATTCGAGCACGACCGGGACCTGGTCAGGACATTCCT
>JAQCAK010000317.1 GCA_027621895.1 Pseudomonadota bacterium
GCCGCGATGACCCAGGTCAGTGGAGGCAGGATCCCGAACAGAACCAGTGCCCGGATGCGGTCAGTAAAAGGCCATTCGCGGATAGCCCGAATCCGGTCCTGGTACATCAGCAGATCAATCTTGGAAAGCCCCTGCTCCCCCCTGAGCAGGGAATGATCCAGGGCCTGGTAATTGCCGGCGAGCGCCGCTGAAACGCAGTTCAGTTCCTGCTCTTTTCGTGACCGCAGTCGTTTGCGGAACTGGTTATACGGCACCAGGTAGCAGGCAATCAGGATCAGGCCGGGCAGGTACCAGGGCATCATCAGCAGCAGCATGGCCGAAAAACTGAGCGTACCCTCGGTAAATACGATGTAGCTCAGGGAGATAATGCACAGGCCGAATATGTAGAGTCCCACGTTCCGCACCATGATGTTCGCCAGGGTCGAATAGAAATCCGCCCTGATCAGGTCGATTCGAATATTCTGGGCAATCCGGGTGACACACAGCAGTTACCGCAAAACCACATAGATCAACAGGTACTCCAGAAAATAGAAGGCAACAAAGGACACAGCCAGCAGCAGTGAATAGTCCAGATTGATCTGCTGATTGATCTGCAGGTTGACTATCGCGCACAGCAGGGCGATCGACATCTCGATGTAAACCACCTTCCTGGAGGGGATGATCACCTCGATAAAGCGTTCCAGCGATGGATCAAAGTCCAGAAAACTCAAGAGATCGCGATACCAGCCTCGCCCCATCGAAAAATAAAACACCAGGAAAAAGCTGATAATTGCCGTGAACGCGATCGAGTTGCGATACATCGCCGGATCGGGATAGCGGACGATGATAAGCATCACGACAGCGATTATTGTCAGTGCCAGAAATCCACCAAAGCCGAGCAGCCATGGCGACAGACCCGTTCGATCAAGCAGCCTCAACCACCAGAGATGACTGAGTTCCGGGGTACGACCGGTCTCGTCTGGATGCTCCATCTGAAATACGGAAATCGGACCTGCTCCTGTCTTAACAAACTAACTGCAAGAAATCGTCCCAGGCACACGCCCTGTCATCCCTGAAGTGACACAGCCGAGACTGTCTACATGAGTCTGCCATGAAATTGTGATTGAATGCCGTGCTGTTTGTCCAAGGAAACTTCTGTGAATCCTGCTGACGCCACTGCTTTAAGAAAGTTTCTGGATCGGAGGCGCATCGTCGTCCTGACCGGCGCAGGTATCAGTGCGGGCAGCGGTATTCCGACCTACAGGGATGAAAATGGCACCTGGTTGCGGAGTGAACCCATTACCCACCAGGACTTTATCGCCCGGGTTTCCGCCCGCCAGCGCTACTGGCTGCGTAGCTACAGCGGCTGGCCCGCCGTCGCCAGGGCAGCACCCTCACCCGCCCATCACGCTGTTTCACAACTGGAAGCTGATGGCATCGTTGCGCTGACCGTCACCCAGAACGTTGACCGCCTGCACCAGAAAGCAGGCAGTCGCCAGGTGATTGACCTGCACGGCAGACTGGACCGTGTCATCTGCCTTGCCTGTAGGCAGGCCAGCGATCGAACCCACATCCAGGAGAGGCTGCTGAAACTGAATCCCGCATTGCACTGTGGCAGCACGAATGACGCTGCCATGGCACCTGACGGAGACGCGGATGTTTCGGACGATCTGGCCTCCGGCATGGTATTGCCGGCCTGCCTGGGCTGTGGTGGCACTTTGAAACCTGACGTGGTTTTTTTTGGTGATACGGTCGAGCGGGCCGTTGTCGATGAAATCTACAATGCCATTGCAGCCAGCAACGGCCTGCTGGTCGTGGGTTCCTCACTGAAGGTTTTCTCCGGATACCGTTTCTGTCGGCATGCCGCGAAACTGGACGTGCCCATCGCTTCAATCAATCCGGGAGTCACTCGTGCCGATCCCCTCCTGAACCTGAGCATCCGGGCACCTGCAGATGCGGTACTGGCAGCGGTGACAGCACTGTAACCGCTCCCTCAACCAGAGATCAAACGGTCTCCTTCTCCACCCGAAGGACGGTCCGGAGCGTCTCATCAAGCGGCGTCAGGTCCAGCGACAGCAGTTTGCAAGCGGGCCCCACATCAACCCGGTCGTCGTGATCCAGCACGCCAAGCATGGCACGGGTGACAGGCGGCCGGGCCGACAAGGTTTCCAGTACACCCGCCAGCAACAGCCCGAGAGACAACGGCAGCGAAATGACACGGGGCGTGTTACCGAACAGGCGCCCTGCCCTGGCAATCAGATCCCTGCGCGAGAGAGATTCCGGCCCTGCCAGCTCAACCAGCCTGTTTTCAGCCGGCAACTTCATCACAGCCAGAATAGCGCTGATCACATCCCGGCTGTCGATCGGCTGTTCAAGACTGTCGGCTCGCCAGGAAAAAACCCTGCGGGCGCGGCCATTCCTGGCCAGCGCATGGGACGCATAGTCGTCAGGACCCAGGACCATGGGAACCCGGACAACCGTTGCCGGCAGATCGCCGTTGAACAGGATCCTTTCGGCCAGTCCCCGGGACCTGAGGCAGGCATTTTCGCTATTTTCATCTGAGCCGATAATACCGAGACAGATAATCTGCTCCGCCCCCAGACCGGCATCAACCAGCGCCTGGCAGGCTTCCTCGTGCGCTGCCTGAAACGTATTGCCTGGAGATTCCTTGATGATACCGACCAGATGAACAACAACCTCACAACTGCCGACGGCATCAGCCAGCTGTTGCGGATCACCGTAATCGACAACACTGACTTCAGCGCTGACGCCTGCTGAACCAGAGATGGTCTCGATTCGCGCCTGCACATTGCCAGCGGCGCGCGCAGAACGCACCAGTGCCTTCACAGCATATCCTTCCTCAATCAGCCGGGTGATCAGCTGCAGGCCAATGTGCCCATTGGCGCCGGTAATGGCTACACGGGTTTTAGACGGTATATTCACTCGATCCTCTCCTGGTCAGCGTCTGGTAGGCTGCTTCGAACAATCTGTTCAGACAGATAATCACGGCGCCTGTATGGCAAGATGCGAACTGGCTTGATGGCCGTTGCGTTTCCATTTTCGGATAATAGCCGCTCCCGACTGCATCGTTTAAAAAAAAGGCCCGTCACACCAAATGCCACATCCGATCCTTGTCAATCTGCCCAACCTGCTTTCCGTTTCACGGGTGCTGTTGAGCGCAGTCATGTTCTGGGCAGTCTTCCAGAGTTACTGGACAACAGCCGTCTCGATTCTCTGGCTGGCGGTTCTGACCGACCTGCTGGATGGCCTGATGGCCAGACGCCTGGGGGCTGTTACGCCACTGGGAGGTGTACTGGATCATGGCAGCGACGCAATTTTCGTGACGGTCACCATCGCAGCAGGGGTTACCCATGGCTGGGCACCGGCAGCACTGGTCGTCATGATTCCTGCCGCTTTCCTTCAGTACGTGCTCGATTCACGCGCGCTCAAGGGCGAAAAGCTTCACGCCAGCCAGTTGGGGCGATACAACGGCATCAGCTATTTCGTGTTCGCCGGATTCCCGGTGATGCAGATTGTGCTTGATGTGACCATTGTACCGTTCCATCTCTTCGAATGGCTGGGCTGGGGGCTTGTGATCACGACGGCCATCAGCATGGCCGATCGAGT
>JAQCAK010000318.1 GCA_027621895.1 Pseudomonadota bacterium
AGGCATGCAGCGAAGCGGGTGAGATGAGCCTGAGCAGCGCACAGGCAAACAGGGGCAGGCACCATGCAAGCGTGTTCACGGCAATGAGTAGTAAGATAAACAGAGCCTGTAGCCTGTACATCACTATGTCTTCACGTCTTCTGCAAATTTGCCTGTTGACTGCACTGTTGTTCCTTTCAGGTTGCCAGTCCCTACATTTTTACCAGCAGGCCGTGGCCGGACAGACCCGATTGATGCTGGAGCGTCGTTCTGTCGCGTCGCTGCTTGCCAGCGATGATACTGATCCGGCGCTGCATTATCGACTCGAGCTGTCAGCTGTCATCCTGGATCACGCCCGTCGCGCAGGATTGCCCGTTGGAGACGCTTACCAGAGCTATGTGGAAACCGGTGAGACCTTTGTCATCTGGAACGTGTTTGCCGCGCCACCCTTTGAGCTGTCGCTGAAGCAGCACTGCTTCCCGATTGCAGGGTGCGTCAGTTATCGCGGTTTCTTTCACCAGGCAGACGCGCGGCGGTATGCGGCGCATCTCTCGGAAGATGGCTACGAGGTGTTTGTCGGTGGGGTTCGTGCCTATTCCACACTGGGCTGGTTCGACGATCCCCTGCTGGATACCTACCTGTTTCTGCCGGAAGAGCAGCTGGCCGCGTTGTTGTTCCACGAGATCGCTCACCGGTTGGCCTATGCGCCCGGTGATACCCGTTTCAACGAAAGCCTGGCCACCACGGTTGAGCGCTACCTGCTCGAAAGCTGGCTGCGCGAGCACGGCGGGCAGGATGCCGGGTCAGGCTACGAACGCTACCTGGCCCATGAGAAACGTCATGAGCAGGTCGTGCAGCTGATTGATGGCGTCAGGGAAAGGTTGCGTGAGGTCTATGCAGCTGACCTGTCGATCGAGGAGATGACAACGCAGAAAGCCGCGCTGCTGGCACAGATGCAGTCCGATTACACCAGGCTGTCAGCGTCGTGGGATGAGCCCAGGCCTTTCGAGGGCTGGATGAAGGGGCCCATCAACAATGCCAGGCTGGAGACGGTCGCTGATTACCACCAGTGGGTTGCGGGCATGAGCCGGTACCTGCAGAACCACGGATTCGAGCGGTTTAAAACCGAGCTGAAGCGACTTGAGCAGCTTGACAGCGAGGCGCGCCTGAACGTGCTTCGATCCTGGGATGCCGCGGCTAACCCAGCATAAAGTAGCAGACGGTCGTGATCACCATGGCGCCGATAAGATTCAGAACAAGGCCTTCCCGGGCCATCACGGCTGTGGGGAATCGTTCAGCGGAGAATACGATGGTGTTTGGCGCGGTAGCGACCGGCAGCATGAATGCGCAACTGGCACTCATGGCAGCCGGTACCATCAGCAGCGCCGGTTCTATGTCGGCAGCGATTGCCGCGGCGGCCAGGATCGGCATCATCAGCGTTGTGGTCGCGGTGTTGCTGGTCATTTCTGTCAGGAAGGTGATGAACAGACAGATGGTTGCAATCATCAGTACCAGGTGCCAGTCAGCGATCCCGGACATGACATCTCCCAGGGCCTGGCTGAGCCCGGATACCACAAAAGCCTTGGCGATGGCGATGCCACCGCCAAACAGGATCAGCATGCCCCAGGGGATTCGGGTAGCAGTCTGCCAGTCGAGCAGGCGACCGCCGCGACCATTGGGAATCAGGAACATCAGCACGACGGCGATCAGGGCGACGCTGGCGTCATTGGCGCCTGGCAGATTCAGCCAGCCGCTCCAGCCGCCAAATGGCTGGCTGCGTGTCACCCAGGCCAGTGCCGTCAGGGCGAAAACCATGAACACGCGTTTTTCCTCGATATGCCAGTCCTGGACAGCCGGCATCTCCACGTGACCCTCGTAGGAGAGTTTCCGGGTCAGCCAGAAGCCGATGAGGGGCACGAGCAGCAGGACAACGGGAACACCCCAACTCATCCAGGTCACGAAGCCCACCTCGATACCGGTGTTCTGCTGGTAGATTTCGCGAAACACCAGGTTGGGGGGCGTGCCAATCGGTGTACCGATACCCCCGACACTGGCGGCATAGGCAATACCCAGCAACAGTGGCACAGCCAGGTTCTCGTCGTCAGATCGTTCAATCACTGCCAGGGCCACGGGCAGCAGCATCAGGGTCGTTGCCGTGTTGGATATCCACATGCTCAGCACGGTGGATGCCGCCATGAACCCGAACACCAGGCGAGTCGAACTTCTGCCGCCGAACAGGTTGACCATATAAAGGGCAACCCGCCGGTGCGCGCCACTTTTCTCCATCGCCGTGGAGAGGATGAAACCACCCATCAGCAGCAGCACCAGCGGTGAACCATAGGACGCCCCGACCTGGTCGGGTGTCAGAATGCCCAGGAAAGGCAGGGCAGCGATGGGGATAAGCGACGTGGCCGGTATGGGGATGGGCTCAAAGATCCACCAGACCGCACACAGTGCGGTGATCGCGGCTGTCCAGCAGGCAGGCGTGGTCCAGCCGACTGAATGCAGACCGAAAAACACCAGGAATGCCAGCAGGGGGCCGGCTGCCAGTGAAAGCAGGTTCCGTGACAGGTTCACGCTCTAGCCTTTGACGCAAAAGCCCGGATTATACACACTTGGGTCAACCCCCTTCCAAGCTGTGATGCCTTTGCCCGCTTCTGTAAAGACGCTTTTCTGGTACGACCTGGAAACCACCGGTATCGATTCGATTCGCGACCGGCCACTGCAGTTCGCAGGGATTAGAACTGACGAGTCGCTGAACGAGATCGGTGATCCCCTGAACTTCCTGTGCCGGCCGGGCGATGATGTCGTGCCATCGCCTGATGCGTTGCTCGTGACAGGGATACGGATGAGCGATATCGCTGACCATGGCTTGATCGAACGGGACTTTGCCGCCCTGATCATGGGCGAGTTCAGCCAGGCTGATACCTGCGTGGTGGGCTTCAACAGTATCCGCTTTGATGACGAATTCGTCAGGCAGATGTTCTACCGTAATTTCCATGACCCCTACGCGCGTGAATGGCGGGGCGGCAATTCCCGGTGGGACGTCATTGACCTGTTCCGTATGGCATACGCACTGCGCCCGGAAGGACTGAGCTGGCCTGAACGGGAGCCCGGCATACCCAGCTTCCGGCTTGAAGACCTGGCTCACGCCAATGGCCTGGCACATGAGAATGCGCATGATGCGCTTGCGGATGTGCGTACCACCATCGAGATGACCCGGCGGGTCAGGCAGGCGCAGCCAAAGCTTTACGATTACCTGTTCAGGCTGCGGGAAAAAAAGGCGGTGCTGCAGCAGCTGTATCCACTGGGCAAGCAGGCGGTGGTGCATGTGTCCAGCATGTACCCC
This sequence comes from Pseudomonadota bacterium, assembly GCA_027621895.1. Taxonomy (GTDB): domain Bacteria; phylum Pseudomonadota; class Gammaproteobacteria; order Pseudomonadales; family Azotimanducaceae; genus UBA9659. The sequence continues at coordinate 3,329 of JAQCAK010000318.1, forward strand.
GCCCGTCGTGGCTGCACCGCGGTCGTCCTGCCGCTGTGCCAGCATCCCACAAACAATAATGGGATCATCTGCTTTGACCTGTCTGCTGCACCGGACGGGTTGCTCGAGGCCAATGCAGAGGAGCTTTCCCGGCTGGTGTTCAGCCGAACCGATGAGCTGGAAGCCGGCGAGGACCGGATCCCGCTCAAGACCATTCATATCAATCGCGCGCCCGCGGTGGCCCCGCTCGGCACATTAACACCGGCGGCAGCATCGCGGTTA
>JAQCAK010000319.1 GCA_027621895.1 Pseudomonadota bacterium
GGAAGACTACTACCTGGTCCACGAACATCTGAACGGAAACAACAATCCCGTCTATTTTTCGGACTTCATCTCGACTGCCAGGGACAACCATCTGCAGTATGTTGCAGACAGCGAGATGCGCAACAGCCTGATCGACGACCTGCAGCCGGCACTGAGAGAAACGATCGAACAGCAGCAGGCACCTGTTGACCGGGAACAACTGATTGATTTTTTTACCAATCGTCGATTTCGCAAGAGTATTCTCTGCCGCAGCAGCCAGACTGTCAGCAGAGCGCCTGACATCAGCACGCTTGAAGCACTGTTTTTCCTGGGCCAGATTGCCAGCCATGATCCGTTCAGCGATCAGTCCATGGCTGAAAGCATCGCAATGCAGTTCAAAACCTACGAGGGTGTTTCCGTGACCGTCAACCATCCGGCACTGAAGCTGTTGCTCCGCCTGTTTATCCTGAAGCCCGGCGTACCCCTGTCCCTGAATGAAATCAGGCAGGAACTGGAACCCGCCGGGCTGGATTTCAACAACCCGGTAGTCAGGGATTTTATGAATCAATCCCTGCTCACGCTGGTGATGCGGAGTTTTCTCAGGGTCACCCCCTGCGGACCCTGGTTCAATCAACTCACCCCGGAACAGCCGAAGGCGAGTGCGCTGGTCAGGCATCAGGCCGGGTTATCAAACCTGGTCACCAGAATGTATCCCTGCCGGATTTCGAACGCGTGCTCATCGGGTACATGGATGGCACCCGCAGCCTTACCGATATCGTCAATGAGCTGAAGACTCGCGGGTTCGCTGAACTGCCAGCGGATCATCCGGCAAAGTCTTTTGCAGACAGGGATATCCCCGAACTGATGACCACGGCAGCCAACTGCCTGGTCCAGTTTCGCAATAACGCGCTGATCCACTGACGTTCAACATGCCTTTTACATCAGTCAACAACGCCCGCCTCTGGCACGACATCCTGGGCACTCAAGGCGACGTCATTCTCATGCATCACGGCTATACGGCATCCCGGGTCAACTGGATGCCCGTTGCCGAACGCCTGAGCGACCGTTATCGCATTGTGCTGATGGAATGCCGCGGCACCGGTGAAAGCGAGGATACGCGTGATGGCTACAGCATTGAGCAGTATGGTGAGGATGCCGTGGCGCTGATGTCGACGCTGGGATTCCAGACCTTCACGTTCGCCGGCCACTCCATGGGTGGCGGTGTCGGTATGTACCTGGGGCTTGAGCACCCGGGCCGGCTGGAAAAGCTCATCCTGATGGCATCGGTGGGCTCGAAGGGACTGGTCGGTGACAGCTTCAGAGTCAACCTGGCGGAGCGACTTGAAGCCAGGCGTCGTAACGACCCTGAGTTCTTCCTGGAGGAACAGCAGGCGTCGCGGTTCAGGGCAGACGTTCAGACCGCCGCCTGGATGAATTCACGCGTCGATCACCTGATGCGTGTCTCTGATGGGCATCTGGTGGATTCTCTGCATTCAATGCAGCAGATGGACTACACGGACCGTCTTAAAGATCTCCGAACCCCGACACTGGTGCTTGCGGGCGGCGTCGACCCCCTGCTGGATGCCAACATTGAAGACTATCGACGCCTGCCGGATGCTGCCCTGCATGTGCTCTTCAGGGCAGGTCACGATATTGCCGTTCACGAACCCGATGCGGTGGCCAGTGCCATAGACCAGTTCATGCTCCACGGCCCGATCAACGCCCGCACTCTCAGGTAACTCTCAACCCCTGCCGGCTTCAGGCAATATCTGCTGCCAGGGATGCCCTGGAATCTGCCTCAAGGGTGACCGCTGACACGGGATAGTTGTCGTGATCAATGCCGATGGAGATGGGTTCGCCAGCCTTGACCGCGGCAATCTGCTCTGATTCCAGTTGGAAGCGCAGAAAGTGTACGGAACTGGTTTTTTCCTCGTTGTCCCGGTCCATGTCCTCATCCGCGATGGCATAGAGCTTTCCGGTGTCACCCGCCTGCATCCAGACCCTGTCTTCGATGCCGATCAATTCAGCCAGCCGCTGCCGCCGCTCCTCGACATCCGCATACTGGATCAGCATCGTGCACTTCCAGTTATCACCGTCCGGGATCAACGGGTTATAGGCATCCAGTTCCTCCTGAATACCCGCCGCCTCGAACACTTTCTCGATGCGCAGCATCTCCTGAATCTGATAGCGGATGGTTTTTTCGTCCTCGAAGGTCAGCAGGACATGTTCACCGATCAGAATATTCCGGTGCTTTTTGTGCGCCAGTACCTCCGCCCGGAATTCGTTGCGCAGGCTCGCGTAGTCTTCAAGACTCCATAAATCTTTTCGTTCCAGCATCTTTTCAGCAATACCCATATCAGATTCTTTTCAGTGTTAACTCTGCTCGTTGCTTGCCTGCCTGTCGTAATCAGATACCGTAGGCCTTGCGCAGCAGGCTCATGGGGTGCTCCGCCTCGTCAACCTTGTCCGTCAGGTTGGCAATCTGCACTGCTGCCATCGGGCAATCCGACGAGAAATGGTCAGGTTCCTTCTGGTCCACCTGGCGAACGACGGGCCGCGCAATCTTCAGCGACTTTTCGCGGGTTTCCTTCTTGACCGCGTAAGTGCCGTCGTGCCCGGAGCAGCGCTCAATGGCGTGCACCTCCGTGTCAGGCACCAGGTTCAGGATGTCCCGGGTTTTCAGGCCGATATTCTGCACCCGCAGGTGACAGGCCACCTGGTAGCTGATGTCACCCAGTGAATGCTTGAACTCGGTATTAAACTCGCCTTCCCGATGCCTCAGGAACAGGTACTCGAAGGGATCATAGAAAGCCCTTTGAACTTTCAGTACATCGGCATCATCCGGATACAGCAGCGGCAGTTCCTGCTTGTACATCAGCACACAGGATGGGATTGGCGCTATCAGGTCGAAGCCCTCGTCAACCAGCTTCGCCAGCACCGGGATATTCTTCTCCTTGAGCTCATTAACCGTATCCAGGTCGCCCAGGTCCAGTTTCGGCATACCGCAGCAGGCTTCTTTCGGCACCAGTTCGATATGGATGCCGTTATGCTCATAAACTTTCAGGAAATCTTCACCCAGGTGCGGGTTGTTGTAATTGCCATAACAGGTTGCATACAACGCGACCTTGCCGGTGGTCTTGCCTGCAGGTTTCGGCTCCAGCGTGCTATTTTTGAACTGCTTGCGAAGCGTCTTCGAATAGTACCGCGGCACCGGTGCCTCGTGGTGTACCCCGAATGTACCCTCAAGCGCATTACGGAACAGGCCATTGTTGTTCAGTGCATTAACGGTGACATCGACCAGGGGAATGGTCGCCAGCTTACCGACGGTATCCGTACTGGTGAGCACGCTGTCCCGAAAGGATGCGCCCTCGTCCCGGAAGCGCTGCGCCTTGGCGCGAAGCATCAGGTGCGGGAAATCCACGTTCCACTCGTGGGGCGGTACATAGGGACACTTGGTCATGTAACACAGGTCGCACATGTAGCACTGGTCCACGACCTTGAAATAATCTTCTTTAGCAACACCATCGACTTCCATGGTCTCGCTTTCGTCCACAAGATCGAACAACGCGGGGAACGAATCACACAGACTTACACAGC
>JAQCAK010000320.1 GCA_027621895.1 Pseudomonadota bacterium
ATGGCTTTACAGGTTGCCTACAAACTGCTGGACCTGAAAGGGAGTGTGCTGACCACGCCTTTTTCCTTTCCCGCGACGACCAGTTCCATCATCTGGCATGGGGCGAGTCCCCTGTTTGCCGATATCGACCCGGGATCCCTGAATATTGACCCGGGACGGGTCGAGGCGGGTCTGCAGGCGGATACCTCGGCGATTGTCGCAACCCATGTTTTCGGAAATCCCTGCGATACTGAATCTCTGACGCGTATAGCTGACGAACATGAGATCCCGCTGATCTTCGATGCGGCCCAGGCGTTCGGTGTCCGTTATCTTGGCGAGAGCATTCTTACCCGCGGACGGGTCAGTATTCTCAGTTTTCACGCGACCAAGCTGTTTCATTCCCTGGAGGGCGGTGCGCTGGTTCTCAACGACCCGGACCTGGTGGACAGGGCCGAGAAAATCATCAATTTTGGTCTGGATGGTCGAGGCAATATTCTATCGGTCGGTATCAACGGCAAGATGAACGAGTTTGAAGCTGCCATGGGGCTTGCGGTCCTGGATGAAATGGAACTGATCGAAGCGGGTCTGAATGCAGTTTACGAGGAGTACCAGTCGCGTTTGTCGCCGGAACTGGTGCGCCCGGTCTACCGGGAAGGTGCCACCATGAATCACCAGTACTTCCCGGTGCTGTTCCCCGATGAGACAACAGTATTGCGGGTCATGGACAGCCTGCATCAGGCTGAAATTTTCCCACGCCGCTATTTTTATCCTTCCCTGGACACCGTGGCCGTCTACGGAGCACCCGACAACTGCCCGATATCGCAGGATGCTGTCTCACGAATACTGTGCCTCCCCGTGTATGCACGGCTGGAAACCGAGGTTGTCCGTCGCATCTGTGACATTGTAAACGCTGGTCTCTGAATGACCCGGGTCGCCATCATGCAACCCTATTTCATGCCCTATGCGGGCTACTTCAGGCTCTTTGTCGATACGGATATCTTCGTAATCTACGACGATGTTCAGTTCCCAAAGGGAGGCTGGGTTCACAGGAACCGGTTGCCGGACCAGCAGGGCAAGCCGGCCTGGTTGACCATGCCGGTGAAAAGGATGCCGCTGGGTTCCAGCATTCGGGAACTCGAGTACGAGACTGCTGCCGGAGAGAAATGGCAGGCCAGGCTCCGGCGTTTTCCCGTACTGGATCAACAGGACGATGCACTGATTGCGGAGGTTCTGGAACTGGGCGATTCACCGGTCGGGTTCCTGGAGCGGATGCTGCGCCTGGCAACGTCCAGACTGGCATTGCCATTCCCCGTCGTCCGGTCGTCTGAACTGGACATTGCCCCGGATCAGAGAGGACCTGAAAGAGTGCTCGAGATCGTCCGGCAGCTGGGTGGTACAGAGTACGTCAACCTGCCCGGTGGCGCGGCGCTGTATGATCACGCGCAGTTTGAGGCCGCAGGTATCAGTCTGACGCTTCTGCCCGCTTACTCGGGAAATATGCTGAGTATGCTGTATCGCCTGCTGACAGAACCGGCCAGTGAAATCACCGCGGAGATCCGACGTAACCTGGAGCCAGGAGCATGACCCGGGCGATCGGTGGGTTCTTTCCTCTCGAGTCCGGTTTGCAGCGGCCACCCGAAGCGAGCTATCTCGATACCTGGGGTATCCCCGAGGATCATCCTGCGTTCCACAATCTGCGTGGTGCTTTCCGTTTCCTGCTTGAGACCCTTAAACCTGCACGGGTCTGGTTGCCCGGCTATATCTGCTCGGCCATGCGTGATGCAGTGATCGCGGCAGGGATGAAGCCAGGCTGGTATGCCGTCAATGAACAGCTGTCGCCTGATATCGAGACACTGTCCGGATTACTGGCGCCGGGAGATCTGTGCCTGGCCGTCGATTACTTTGGACGGACGCCGGAGACCGAATTCCTGGAATACGTCAGCGAACATCCGGAAGTCGTGTGGGTTGAAGACCGTGCCCAGGCGATGTTGCCCGAGAGATCCTGGGGTGACTACCTGCTATACAGCCCCAGGAAGCTGCTGGGTGTCCCCGATGGAGGTCTGGTGACTGGCGGAGATACTGATCGGCCGGTGGAACTGTCGGCACCCGAATTGACCCGGCTCGATGATCTGGCGTTTATGGATGCCTCGCGCCATCGCCTTGAAGATGTAGCGGAAACGGATAACGCAACCTGGTATGGCGAGTATCTTGATGCAGAGGCCAGCATGGCACCGGGTTTTCATAAAATCAGTCGACTGGCCTGGGAAACACTACAGAAAGCGGATGCCGCATTCCATGCCCGGTGCCGGCACGCGAACTTCAGAACCCTCTATCGCCAGCTGGGTGATCAGGCTCTTCTCAGGGATGAGTCACCTGCCTATGTGCCTTTCGGGTTTCCGCTGGTGGTTGAAGATGCCGGGGCACTGTCTCGACGGCTGGCAGCGAAAAGAGTCTTCGCCCCCCGATACTGGCCAGACATGCCCGGAGAATCAGAAACCGGTGCAGCAAAGTTCCTGTACGAAAAAGTCATTGTGCTGCCGGTTGACCATCGCTATGGCGATGAAGAGATGGAAGGGCTGGCTGCGACCGTGAAGACGCTGCTATGAGCGATCAGAAATCCAGGCTGGATAACCATTACGACACTTATCGCAGGGATTCCAGGCAGGATGACCTGATGAGAGAGCTTGTCGTGCAGACATTTGAAGGCTACCTGAATGCTACAGGACGGGGCCTGGAGCTGGGTTGTTCAGACGGTTACATGAGCGAGATGCTGTCGTCCCGGATGGCTTCCCTGGATGTCATTGAAGGGTCAGCGCGGTTTATTGAGGAAGCCCGTGGTCGACAATTGCAGAACACACGCTTTCATCATCAGCTGTTCGAAGATTACCAACCGGACCGGCCTTTCGACTATGTGTTTGCCAGCTACATTCTGACGCATATTGAAGAGCCCGCCAGGCTGTTCGCCATGATCCGGCGAGCGCTGGCATCAGACGGCCTGCTTTTTGTGGTTGTACCCAACGCGCGGGCGATTTCCCGGCAGTTGGCGCTGCACATGGGGTTGATTGATGACCTCAAGGGACTGACACCCAATGATCTTGATCACGGACATTGCCGGACCTTTGATCGCGTTGACCTGAATCGAATGCTCGCGGCACATGGTTTCAATGCGATCGACCAGGGCGGCATCATGCTGAAACCCCTGGCGGATTTTCAGGTGGATGCCCTCTACCGGAATCAGATGCTGAATCGATCCCATGTCGAGGGCATGTACCGGCTGGGCAGGGAGTATCCCGACCTTTGCAGTGCGATCTACTGTGTCTGTCAGCTCGCCGGTTCGAACTGAAACTCGTCAGTCTGCAGATGATCCTCGCTGGTAAAGGGTCTTTCCCAGAGGCAGGTTTGCACAGTGTCCAGAGCCGGACGCTCGCAGTCTTCATTGTAAAAATAGGCGAACCAGTCCAGGCGGGGAAGCCGGGACACCTGCGCCGGAAACGATCTGAACTGGTTCCAGGACAGGTTGAGACGCTGCAGGCTGGCGAGTTCACTGAATGATTCGGGCAGTTCAGTCAGCCTGTTCTGGTAGAGCG
>JAQCAK010000321.1 GCA_027621895.1 Pseudomonadota bacterium
CAGGACCGCGTACCGCCTTTTGACGCCGGGGAATCCAGGCGAGTCATCGAAAACGCCCTGGGCAAACCCGTTGAACAGGTCTTCAAGTCATTCGAGGCTGAACCCATGGCATCAGCCTCGGTGGCACAGGTACACGCCGCGGTTCTCACCATCGGTTCGACCGACCGGGAAGTGGTCATTAAGGTCATCAGGCCCGGCATCGAGGAAGTCATCAGGCGCGACATCCGGCTCATGTACTTCATCGCGCGTCTTGTCGAAAGATTCTGGCGTGACGCCAGAAGACTCCATCCGGTCGCCATCGTGCAGGACTACGAACACACCATTCTCGGCGAACTCGATCTTCGCCAGGAAGCCGCCAACACGGCTCGGCTGCGGGAAAACTGGCATGGCAGCGGCAAGCTGTACGTCCCCGAGGTCTATCCCGACCTGGGCAATGAGAACGTCATGGTGCTGGAACGCATCTATGGGGTAACGGCTACCGACCTGCCCGCCCTGCAGGCAAATGGCGTCAACCTGCGAAAACTTGCACATCTCGGCGTGGAAATCTTCTTTTCACAGGTATTCGAGGACAATTTTTTCCATGCCGACATGCACCCGGGCAACGTGTTCGTCGACATCACCGACCCTGAGAACCCGACCTACATCGCCCTCGATTGCGCCATTATCGGGTCACTGACAGAGAAAGATAAAAACTATCTCGCCAGAAACCTGCTGGCATTCTTCCCCCGCGACTACGATGAAGTCGCGAGACTGCACATCCAGAGCCGATGGGTTCCTGCAGACACAGACGTCAATGAGTTCGCGCGGGTGATCCGGCGAGTCTGCGATCCCTTCTTCAACAAGCCCATCAAGGACATATCCTTTGGTACCGTGTTGCTGCAACTGTTCCAGACAGCCCGCCAGTTCAACATGGAAGTTCAGCCGCAACTGGTACTGCTGCAGAAAACCCTGATCAATATCGAGGGTATGGGTCGACAGATTTATCCGGACCTCGACCTCTGGGAAACGGCCGCACCGTTCATGGAAAAGTGGATGAAAGATCGCATGGGCCTGCAGGGACTGATTCGGCGGATTGCCGTCAATGCCCCCGGCTGGATCGACCGGTTGCCTGAAATGCCCGACCTTGCCTACAACGCCCTGGTCGAAATCAGGGAACTTGCCGAAACCAATCGCCACCAGGTTGCTACGCTGCAGGCTGTTCAGGTTGAACTGCAGGCACAGGCGAAGCGTTCCCGTTACCAGCGATGGGGAGGTCTCGCCCTCATTGGTGCGCTGTTTTCCCTGCTGATGCCTGCGACAGGACTCGCTGCCGATATCGATCCCGTGATCCCTGGATCAGTGCTGGGCTCCCTGGGCATTTACTGGATGTACATTCACTCCTGAACAGATAGCGTGAATCATGGAAATCAACGACGATAACTGGATCAATGAAGTGACCTTCTCGGAAGCCGGCCTGCTGCCCGCTATCGCGCAGGACGCCAGCAGCGGCCGTATCCTGATGGTGGCCTTCATGAACCGCGAGGCGCTGCTCAGGACCGTGGAAACAGGGGTGGCCCACTACTGGTCACGCTCTCGCGGCAAGCTCTGGCGAAAAGGAGAAGAATCCGGACACGAACAACTGGTACAGGACGTACAACTTGACTGCGATGGTGATGTGATAACATTACAGATCGAGCAGCGAGGCGGTATCGCCTGTCACACCGGGCGCAACTCCTGCTTTTTTCGATCACTGACACCTGACGGATGGCAGACAACCGAACCCATTCTGAAGGACCCTGGCGAGATATACGCTGATGGATGATGTTCTGGTACAGCTGGCCCAGGTTCTGGACGACAGGCGGAATGCGTCTCCTGACGAATCCTATGTGGCCATGCTGCATTCAAAGGGATTGAACAAGATCCTGGAAAAGGTCGGCGAGGAAGCCACAGAAACCATCCTCGCGGCAAAAGACGCCAGGGCTTCAGGTGACCGGGAAGAACTGATCAAGGAAACAGCAGATCTCTGGTTCCACACCCTGGGGATGCTGTCTCCCCTGGATTCTTCCCCCGCCGAGGTGCTGGCAGAGCTGGAACGCAGACTGGGAACTTCCGGGCTGGCCGAGAAAGCGGCCCGAGGCAATTAGCAAGTAATCGTCCCTTCAACCGGACGGGAGGAAAAGCAATGTCCTTTGGAATCACAGAACTGGTAATTATTCTCGTTATTGTGCTGCTGTTGTTCGGCACCACGAAACTCAAATCACTGGGCAGTGACCTGGGGTCCGCGATCAAGGGCTTCAGAACCGCCATCGGGGACGACGACAAGCCTGAATCAAGCTCAAAGGACGAGACCCCCGCTTCTGTTCAAGAGAAAAAAACCACAACCGAAAACTCCTGACATCCGCTGACGGGAACCGGATTCCATGTTTGACATTGGCTTTCCTGAATTGGTGGTGATTTCGATCGTCGCACTGCTGGTGATTGGGCCGGAAAAACTGCCAGAGACCATTCGGACGATTTCACTGTGGATTGGCAGGGTTCAGCGTGGCTTCACCAATATCCGGCGTGAAATCGAGCAGGAACTGGGCGCTGACGAAATCCGCCAGCAGCTGCACAATGAATCAGTGATGAAAGAACTGCAGCAGACACGCAACACCATCGCCGAGGTAAAGCAGGAGGTGGACAGTACGATCCGCTCAACCCGGAACGGCGTCAGGAGCCCGGTTCCAGCCACAACACCGACAACCAGCGAAACCGAATCGCAGGATAACACTGGGGCGATTGAACCAGCCGGGGAGGCAGCCAGCCGGGACAAATCGTCGTGACCGAACAGACCACTGAAACCCCGGCGCCAGATGACGACCCCGGCCAGCCCCTGATTGATCACCTGATCGAGCTTCGCACGCGAATTCTGCACGCGGTGCTGGCTGTGCTGATCATCTTTTTACCGCTGTTCTATTTCGCCAACGATATTTACGCCTACATCTCTGAACCGCTTCGATCCTTCATGCCCGAGGGCACTTCAATGATCGCAACCGAGGTGGCGTCACCGTTCCTGACACCTTTCAAGCTGACCCTGGTGCTGTCAATTTTTATCGCCATGCCCTACATCCTGCACCAGATCTGGAGCTTCATTGCCCCCGGTCTGTATGCCAGCGAAAAGCGCATCGCTGCCCCGCTGCTCGTCTCCAGCATTCTGCTGTTCTATACGGGTATCGCCTTCGCTTTCTACGTTGTTTTCCCGCTCGTGTTTGGTTTCTTTACCTCTGTCGCACCAGTAGGCGTTACGGTCATGACCGACATCAACAGCTACCTGGATTTCGTTCTGAAGCTGTTTTTTGCATTCGGTCTGGCATTCGAGATACCTATCGCAACCGTGCTGCTTATCTGGACAGGTGCAACCACATCCCGTTCACTGGCTGCAAAGCGGCCCTATGTAATCGTGGGATGTTTCGTCGTGGGCATGCTGCTGACACCACCGGATGTGATTTCCCAGATTCTGCTGGCCCTGCCCATGTGGATGCTGTTCGAGGCGGGTATCATCTTTGCGCGGGTATTCGGACTGGACAGGGACGCTTCAGACGATGA
>JAQCAK010000322.1 GCA_027621895.1 Pseudomonadota bacterium
GGGCTGTCGATTGAAATGAACGATGTAAAAATCGGGCCCCAGGGCCGACTCCCAGAATGCGACCGGATCGGCTTCTTCTCGAGGCCGGAAGGGTACAGACAGATTCGCGACGCCCGCCACGCGTTCCGGGTTCAGCAGGGCATGGTGCCAGACCAGAATGGCACCCCAGTCATGTCCAACGAAAATGGCCTTCTCGTATCCCAGCGCATCCAGCAAACCGTTGTAGTCTGAAGTCAGGTGATGACAGTCGTAGGCTTCCACCGCTGCCGGCTGGCCGGATCGGCCATAGCCACGCTGGTTCGGCACAATAACGTGATATCCCTGCTCCACCAGTGCCGGGATCTGGTAACGCCAGCTGTAGGCGTGTTCTGGCCAGCCATGGGCCAGTACAACGGGAATCCCTTCTCCTGCCTGGAATACTTCAAGTTCAACCTCACCGACATCAATCATGCTGCTCGCAGGAAAATCCATTGCACTGGCTCCATCTAAAATTGTTTCTGGGGAATCCGGCCTATTTCGGGGCAATCCAGTCGTACGCCTCTTCACGCTGCCTGAAGAGCCGCAATCTAATATCAGATCCCAGCAGTTTGAGAATGCTGAGATAAATACGCAGCAGCTGGAAGTCGACCGGCCGACTGGTGACCAGCGCCGCCTTGTAGCGGGTCCCGCGCTGGCGAGTGAAACTTCTGAGCTCCCGAACCAGGTTACGGAACTCCTGAACGGGCCACTGCTTGAGATCAAGCCGGGACAGATCCCAGACAGCATGCATATCGGGAGAAAAACCCGGATTGCCGATCAGCGCCTCGTAGGCGGAAAGGACTTCGGAAACCGAAGTATCATCCTCGATGACAACCAGGTAAAGGTACCTGTCGGCATCGAGTGTGGTGGTCACGCTCAATTAAAATGTCTTCCATCTTCAGGAGGCGCAAGGATAGCATGTACGTGACTTAACGCACCGCCGTTGGGCCCCCGTGTCTTCTGTTTATCGCTGTCCCTGGCGGTCAACCGCCACCGGCCGGTGTGTCAAACTGGTATAGGCCCGATTGATGAAACCCGTGTTATCACCAAAGCTGGCATCAAATTCGGCGGTTGGTTTCGCCGCATAGACCTCCTCCAGTGTGGCGCCGTCCGCAATCAGGGACAACAGACGATCGCGGACAGTTTCCAGCATGACCACGTATTCAGCCAGACCCTGGTGATCAGAAACCGGCCCGTGACCGGGGATGACGACCGTCTGCTCATCAATATTCGCGAGAGTCTGGCGACAGAAATGAATCAATCCATTCAGTTCCCCGCCATTACCGGCATCGATAAAAGGGTAACCGCTGTTGTTAAACACATCACCCATATGCACCACGTTGCTGGACCGGAAGAAGACCGCCGTGTCCCCCGTGGTATGGGCCGGACCAAAATGCATCAGTTCGATAGCCTCGCCGTTGAGGTAAAAACGCATACTGTCGTCAAAGGTAATATCCGGCCAGGCACTCTCCGGGTAGGCCTTCTGCAGATACGCGACCTGGACCAGGTTGATCACATGGTCCTGCTTCATCATTTCCCGTGAGTTTTCATGGGCGACCAACCAGGTGCCTGCCGGTCCCAGCTCAAGGTTGCCCTCGGCATGATCAAAGTGCCAATGAGTCGTCACGGCAAAATCAATCCCGCCGCCCCCCACATCGCCGATCGCATCACGGATTTTCGGCATCATCTGGGGAAACTGGTCGTCAACGATAAAGACGCCGTCTTCGCCGACACTGACGGCGATATTGCCGCCAACGCCGAACAGTACATAAAGATTGTCGGCAACCTTTTCAGTCGTGATGACCGCACTGTCAAAATCCCAGCCGAATGCAGAAACCAGCGTATCCAGATCCATGGCATCCGGTACGTCCGGCGCACTGTGCGCTGAGGCATTGACGGCGGCAATCAGCAGATATGCCGTCAGCAGTCCTTTAGTGATTTTGTTCATAGTGCCCTTCCCCCCTGTTCCTCGGTTGTTGGATTAAGACGATCACATACGCCCGGGTCAGATTGTGATCGCGTTATACAGATACGGCAGTGACACGTCCATCCGGTAATCGACAGATGAATGATTGTCCGGAAACTCCTCGTAGCGATGATCGATACCCAGCAGCTGCAGGCGATGGGTCAGCTGCCTGGCACCATACACCAGGTTGTACTGGTCTTTGGATCCACAGTCGATGTAAAGCCCATTCAGCGAGCGCAGCTGGCGCTGAACCTCCGGCGCATCAACCATTCGAACAGGGTCCCAGGCCAGCCAGTTGTCCCACCGCTCAGCAATGAACTCGCAGGTGTCCATGGTCACCGGCAGCCTGATGCCATAGGGCGCTTCCGGGTCCGGATCATAAGTGGCGGCCATTGCCAGGATCATCAGGGTGTGCATGTCACCCCCGGATACTTTTCTGCTTTCTTTGAGCCGGTCCACAAAAGCCCTGATGTTACCGTCATAGGTTTCAAGAGACCGAAGAACCCCAGGCATGTCGCCGCGATAACACAGCTCAAAATCCATATCGCCGGAATGACAGGCAATAGCGCCCCAGGTGTCCGCATGCGTCATGCCGTGCACTATCGCGCCATAGCCGCCTGATGATTTACCAAAGATCGCGCGATGATCTCTTCCCGGCAGGATTCTGAACTGTGATTCAAGGGCGCGAATCATGTCCTCGCAGAGAAAGGTTTCCCAGCCGCCCATGGCGGCAGAGTTAATGTACTGATTGCCGCCCAGGGTCGTGAAGCAATCCGGGAAGGCAACAACAACTGGACCCATGGCACCCTCGCTGATCAGTCTTTCGATCCGCTGGGGGACGTTCTCCTGGAATGCCTTCCAGCCCACATGAGCAAAACCGCTGCCGGTGAAACCCACGATATCAACCATCAGGGGATAGGTCTCTGCCGAATCGTCATAGCCGGGCGGCAGGTACACCGCGACGCTGCGGGTGCCGGGATCTCCCAGCAGATTGTCCGCGAGTGCGGCTGAGTCGATCTCGATAATTTCTATACGGCCAGCTGGCTGCTGGAAGGGGTGCAAAGGCAAAACCGGCTCCTGAATGACATCCTGTCATCCAAGCATACAAAAAAAGCCCTCCGTATGGAGGGCTTTATCCGGCTCGCTCAATGTTCGGGACTGCGACGTCAGGCAAACAGGCGGGTCACCCCTCGAGTCAGCTTTGCAATGCCGTCAACGATGGTACTGACGATCATCAGGGAAACCACCTTGACCCGCGAGATCACAGGCACGCTGTCCAGGCGGTCAAACCTGGCCTGCAGGCCACGCAATCCGGGATGGGTCTCTGCGAATCGACGGACCCTGGCCGACCCGCGGCTGAGCATGTAAACCGCGCCGGCCAGAAACAGTACACCCGGGAGGATGGGAATCAGAAGACCCACGACACCCAGCGCGAGGAACATGATGCCGAGCGTCAGGTAGAGAAGTTTTTCAGGTCCATTAACGTTCATGGTTGTTTCGCTTTTCCAGTCGAAGAACAGTACCACTGCAAAAGCAGAATCCATGCCAGATCCTGAATCGGTTATTAAATCATTGATT
>JAQCAK010000323.1 GCA_027621895.1 Pseudomonadota bacterium
GGGACTTCGACATGAAGGTCGATCCGATCCAGCAGGGGACCGGATACGCGGCTGCGATATCGCAGGATGCTGTCTGCGGTGCATTCACATTCACGGCGCTCATCACCCAGGTAACCGCAGGGACAGGGATTCATCGCGGCCACCAGCTGGAACCGTGCGGGGTAACGTACCTGCCTGGCGGCGCGACTGATCCAGATTTCTCCGGACTCGAGAGGTTCCCGCAGTACTTCCAGCACATGCCGTGAGTACTCGGGTAGTTCGTCAAGGAACAGGATACCCTGGTGTGCCAGGGAGATTTCCCCTGGCATCGGCGGATTGCTGCCACCCACCATGGCTGCTGCGCTTGCAGTGTGATGCGGTGACCGGAAGGGTCGACGTCCCCAGCTCCCCGGGTCGAAACGCTGGTGGGAGACCGAGATCAGCGAGGCCACTTCAAGTGACTCTTCCAGTGACATGGGCGGCATCAGCCCTGGCAGGCGTGTCGCCAGCATGGTTTTGCCGGTACCGGGCGGACCGATCATCAGCAGGTTGTGTCCCCCTGCCGCTGAGATACACAGGGCTCGCTTCGCAGCAGCCTGTCCCCGGACCTCGCTGAGACCGGGGTAGGTGTTGTCCGGCTGTGGAACGATGCACGAGGCAGGTACGGGCAGCGTATCCATGCCCTTCAGAAAAGCGGCCAGTGTCGACAGGCTGCTGGCTGTCCGAATGTCCGTTGACTGTGCCAACCCGGCTTCCATGCTGTTGCCGGCGGGCACGATCATCAGTTTGCGAGTGTCCGGGTCACGCTGCTTGTTATTGAGTGCTGCAGGCAACACACCTCGTACTGCTCTGATTTCTCCTGTCAGTGAGAGTTCGCCGAGCAGTTCAAGATCCTGCATGATTTCCCGGGGTAAACTGCCAGCGGCCCCAAGAATGGCTACCGCAATCGCCAGATCATACCGGCCGCCTGACTTGGGCAGATCTGCGGGTGCGAGGTTCACGATGATGCGCTTGGAGGGGAAGTCAAAACCACAGCTGGTGATCGCGGCCTTGACCCGGTCTTTACTCTCCCGCACGGCAGTTTCCGGCATGCCCACAATCTGTATGCGGGGCAATCCGGGCGAGACTTCTGCTTCTACCGAGACCAGCGGTGAATCGACACCGATCTCAGCGCTGGCGTAGGTGGTGGCAACAGGCATCCCGTGATTGTTGAACGGCCCACGGGGCTTGGCTGTCGGTGATTTACCCGGTATCGTGTCAGCTATCGCCGGATCAATCCCAACCTGTCTGAACGTCGCTCACCACAGGGGCCTGTCTGCACGAAGATGGTGCAACTTCGTGAGCCATTAGTGACCTGTCCGCACTATGTTTGTGCGGTGCTTATGTCCAGGGCAAGCCGAAATGGGGTTATGTCGAGATAACTTATTGATTTAATGACTATTTGTTAAGTTGGCACAGTCAATGCTCTTAAGAGCGTGGTCCCGAAAGGGAAAAAGGCGAAATTAGATGAAGGACATCGCTCCCGGGTGGTGAGGATGGGCGACCAAGGGTACTTCTGGTCAGACTTCCCTGGAGCAGGTTGAATCGAACAACGGGCCATTTCATCGGCCCGGCGATCAGCCTGGGATAGGCTATCATCAAAGATTTAAAAACGTTACATTGCCTGGGTTTAGGTGATGCATTGCAAGGAGAAAATTAATGAAACTAGTCTCTGCGATTATCAAGCCGTTCAAACTGGACGACGTGAGGGAAGCGCTGTCGGAAATCTCCGTGCAGGGCATGACGGTGACCGAGGTAAAGGGTTTTGGACGCCAGAAAGGACATACCGAACTGTATCGCGGTGCTGAGTATGTTGTGGATTTCCTGCCCAAGGTAAAAATTGAAGTGGCAATCAGCGATGAGAGCCTTGATGCGGTGATCGAAGCAATCTCCAGCGCAGCCAATACCGGTAAGGTGGGTGATGGCAAGATTTTTGTCAGCTCACTCGAAGACGTGGTCCGAATCAGGACCGGCGAAACCGGCGCGGAAGCTGTCTGACAGACAGGTTTCCAGGTAACAGGTGCCTGTCGGCGCCTGTTACCCGTTTTCCCTCTTTCCTGCCATTAACACCAATGGCACAACATCCCGTTAAATTATCTATAATGCCCGACTTTTGCGAGGATCAGTCGCTGCCAGCCTGACGGCCAGCAGGAGATTGATACCTTCTCTTACGTCTCGTCGTCATCCAACGACGGGTTTAGTTTTTGAACGGACAGATCCTGTCGACAGGTGAGTCCAGAGCAGGACACCGGGATGCGATATCTGAGTACCAGGGGTGGCGTAAAAAACGTTTCCTTTCGAGAAGCCGTGATGATGGGCCTGGCGTCCGATGGCGGACTGCTGGTGCCTGAGCGAATACCCGACATCAAAGATCAGCTTCAGGCGCTGAAGGACATGGATTACGTGGCCCTCGCAGAGGCTGTCATGGCGCCCTTTATCGATGATATCCCCGCTGCAGAACTGAAATCGCTGATTGATCGCAGCTACTCGACTTTTGATCATCCGCTGGTAACCCCCCTGGTTCCGGTCGACGATTTCCACGTGCTGGAGCTGTTTCATGGGCCGACACTGGCCTTCAAGGACGTAGCTCTCCAGTTCCTGGGGAATGTCTTCGAGCACATTCTCAAAGATGAGGGGTATACCCTGAATATCCTTGGTGCCACCAGTGGTGACACGGGCAGTGCCGCGATTGCGGGGGTGCGAGGCAAGGAGAATATCAATATCTTCATCATGTTTCCGGAAGGCCGCACCAGTCTGCTGCAGGAAATGCAGATGACGACCGTGCTTGACGACAATGTTCAGAACCTTTCGATTGAAGGCAGTTTTGATGATTGTCAGTCCATCCTGAAAGCGGTGTTCAATGATCTGCCATTCAAAGAGGCTTACCACCTGGGTGCCGTTAACTCGGTCAACTGGGCCAGGGTGCTTGCACAGGTCGTCTATTACTTTTCGGCCTGGTCGCAGCTTGGCGGTCCGCCGACTTTTGATGTGGCGGTGCCGACCGGGAACTTTGGCAATATTTTTGCCGGGTATGTCGCAAGAAAAATGGGCCTGCCGATCCGCCGTCTGATACTGGCGACCAACCAGAACGATATTCTGCACCGTTTCTTTTCTACTGGTCGTTACGAACGCGGTGAGGTTCACTTCAGTGAAAGTCCTGCCATGGATATCCAGGTGGCAAGCAATTTCGAACGCTACCTCTACTTTCGTTTTGACCAGCAGACGGACAAGGTTGAAGCGTTCATGCAGGATTTTGCGGAGACAGGCTCCGCTGTGCTGAATATGAATACTGCCAGTGTTGATGAGATATTCGTTACCGGCAGCTGCTCTGATGAACAGACTCTCGCGACTATCGCGGCGACCTGGGATCAGTCGGGCTACCTGGCAGATCCGCACACGGCTGTTGGTATCCATGTAGCACGGCAGTTTATGGAAGCGTCGGTTCCCCTGGTATGCCTGTCGACCGCCCACCCGGCAAAGTTTGATACGGCGATGCACAAGGCGCTCGGTGACAGCGTGCCGGTCACTCACCCCTCGCT
>JAQCAK010000324.1 GCA_027621895.1 Pseudomonadota bacterium
TCGCTCGGTGACGGCAGCTGGTGATAAACCCAGGCGCGCTCGATATAACCCTCACGGATGCCCGGGGCGTCCGCCTGGTCGTACCACCGCGATGTGTTGCCCAGGAAAAACCAGTCAATATCACCCCGCAAAAACGACTCGAACGTCTTGTCGTCATCGCGGATCACTATGTAAGCCAGGTGATCAGGATTGAACCGGTACTGGTAAAACGGCTTTTTGTCCGCCCACCAGTCCGGCAACCGGTCGAAAGTTATCTGGCGACCCCGCTTAACCTCGTCTTCATCCAGCACGTAGGCTCCAGTAACCGGGGCAAAGCGCCAGTGATAGCGATCCACGTAGTCAGGGCCGAATTCCCGGTAAAAATCCTGTTGCGCAAGAATAAAGGTCGATATGCCGAACAGCGGATCTGCACCCGGTTTGGTCTGCGTTATGGAGAAAGTCTGCTCATCATATCGGGTGATTCGGGTAATGTTTTCTTCCATCACCCTGCTTACCGCGGGCTCGTTGAGGTGAGGAGACAGCAGGAAATACAGCGAGAAAAACACATCATCGATAGTGACGGGTTTACCATCACTCCAGCGCGCATCCGGATCCAGTTCAAGGTAGACCGTTGCCGGATCCGCAGGGTCAATAGCCCACTGCCTGGCCAGGCCAGGCATGTATCCCTCTTCGATCGGGTGCCGCTCCAGCAGGTTCACCGAATTGGCCGACCAGAGCGGTCCGCGCAGGGATCCATTGGCATCGGGTCCAAGTACCCGGAGTGTCTGCTGCATTGAATCCAGTCTAAGTTTCAGTTCCCCCCCTCGGGTTGCCCTGGAATCACCAAAAGTCGAGAGGTCAGACCCATCATGCCAGGCAAGATCAGCTGGTAACTGATCCTTTGAAGAGAAAACGAATCGATCCGGATGGGCCTCATAGAAGGCCTGAACTTCCGCCGAGTTGTCATATGCAGCGGAGCTGTCATCATTCTCACGATCACTGCAGCCGGCCAGAAAACTGGCCACTAGCAGAAAGAACACAATCGCGCGTCTGTTCAGAGACATATTCGTGACCCAACCGGAGCAGAATGAAACATATAATGATCCTAGCAGTTACAGTCAAATAAATAGCCATTACATGATTATCAATCACCGCTATCGCTTTATCTTCGTCAAGACACGGAAAGTCGCCGGCACATCGCTTGAAATTGCCCTTTCTTCATTCTGCGATTCAGGCGATGTCGTGACACCCGTTTCCCTGGAAGACGAAACCATCCGCCAGAAACTCGGGTACCAGAAACCCGTGAACTGGCAGAAGAAGTCAGTTTTCGAACTGACGCGGTCGGATCTCCCAAAACTGCTTCGATTTTTCAAGCGAGTTCGAGTGGCATCCAACCGGATTCCTGCTCGCTACTACAATCACATGACTGCCACAGAAATCGCTGCACAGGTTCCAAAAGAAGTCTGGGACAGCTACTACAAGTTCACCCTGTGCAGAAACCCCTGGGATCGAATGATCAGCGCCTACTACTGGACCCTGCAGCTGCGGCCAGAAGTGGGCGAAAGAGGTTTCACCCGATTCCTGTATGAGCGGAGAGAAAACATTTCAGAAAACTGGCGAGCCTACACCGAAAACGGCAACATCATCGTCGATGAGCTCATCAAGTTCGAGGAACTGCAATCAGGTCTCTCCAAACTCAGCGAGCGACTTTCGTTGCCTGGGGACATCGGCAAGCTGATGAAAGACATCCGGGCAAAAAGCGCTGTTCGCCCGTCAGGCAAGGACGAGAGGGAAACCATCAGGTGGAGCCGCGAAACGATAGAGCTGGTGCAGCAGGAGGTTCCCGAGGAAATCAGCCTGTTCGCGTATCAGCCACCGGAATCAACAGTGTAGTCGGGCGCGGGAATTTTCTTCGCGGCATCAGCTTTTCCCGCGGGTAGTCGGTCCGGCTCACCGCCGGCTCTCCGCAGACCGAAAGAGTCGACAACCAGTGATCGTTTAAGCAACTGAATAGCCCTGGCAGGATCGACACCCTTGGGACATACCTGGGAGCACTCTGCCGCATAGTGGCAGTGCCCCGGGTCGTGGAACTCCTTCAATGCCTCACGGCGCTGCCTGAAGCCGGCATCACGGGTATCCGCATTGTAGCGATGCAGGGCGGCGAGCGGCATGGGACCGGGAAACTGCGGGTCCAGTGCGACCGTGGGGCAGACAGCCATACAGGCACCGCATTTGATACAGTCTGAGAACTGCAGAAATTCAAGCAGTTCCTCCGGGCTCTGTACATATTCACAACCATCATCACCAGCTGGAGTTTCGTTCTCCGCAGCTGCCGGGTCCGAAAGGATGAAAGGCTTCAAAGCCCGATGCTTCTCAAGCATGGGGTGAAGATCGACGGCCAGATCCTTGATCACCCTGAAATTCGGCAATGGTGCGAGTCGAATGACCGCATCATCCACATCCGAGATCTGGGTATTGCAGGCAAGACCGGGACGACCATTCATCACCATTGCACATGAACCGCAGATACCCATCCTGCAGGAAAACCGCCAGGCAAGGGATGCATCAAGAGTCTTCTGAATCAGGAGCAGGCCATCAAGAACTGTCATGCCCGGCCGAATCGGAACCCTGTACTCCTGCTCACCCGCTGCATCTTCACTGCAACGCTGAACTACAAACGTCACTGCCTGGGACTGGGTCATCGCGTCACTCCGAACATTATCTCCGTCATCAGTACGAGGCTGAACAGACCTGCACCGAGAAGAATACAGCCTGACGTTATCAGCAGCCCCGCGCGCCTGGAAGGGAAAAACTCCACCAGCATGGTGTGCAGCCCGTGGCATCCATGGTAGAGCGCGACACCCGCCAGTAACAGATAGTTGACCGAAAACCAGCTCATGTGGAAGCCCACGATCAGCAGCACTGCGACGGATGCCAGCAGACTGACGAACCAGGCCAGTGTACGGTCAAGCATGTGACACCCGGTCAGTGAGCGTAACGCAGCACATCGAGCTCTCCCGTGATAATCAGCAGACCTGCCAGCAGCATCATCACGATTGACAGCGGCCGCTGACGAGTGATGGATCCATGGTATGGGTAAACCTGCTGTTCCGGCCTGCCGATGAAGAAACCGGTCTCAACCAGCAATAGACGAATGCCATTCATCGCATGGAACGCAAACGCCGCCAGCATCGGGTAATGCAGTACCTGAACCCATGGGGATCGGGTCATCAGCATCAGGTCAGCCCAGAGCTCCATGCTGATCAACCTCGAAGAACTGAGCAGAATATGGCAGATGACGAACAGCAGCAGCAACAGCCCCGAGACCCGATGCCCCAGGTACAGAAACCCTTCGAGCCCGTGGCGAGATCCGAATAGCCATCTCACGTACCCCGATGAGGTCGTCTGTGACTCGCTCATCTAGTATTTCCTCTCAACAGGCTGCCAGTGAGTAATCGCAACTGGCTTGTAATCAACCTGATGGCCATCGGCGGTTTTTCGTACGAGGGAATGCTTCAACCAGTTCTGATCATCCCTGAGCGGAAAATCCGAGCGAAAATGCGCACCCCTGGA
>JAQCAK010000325.1 GCA_027621895.1 Pseudomonadota bacterium
TTCCCTGAAGCCATAAGAACAGGCACTACATTTCAATAATACGCTACCGGGTAGCAGAACGTGATCAAATATCGAGGAAGGGGAACATGTCTACAAAGACTGGCACCGTCAAGTGGTTCAACGAAACAAAGGGCTTCGGCTTTATCGCCCAGGAGTCTGGTCCTGATGTATTCGTGCATTTCAGCGCGATACAGGGTGACGGCTTTAAAACGCTGATGGAAGGACAGACTGTCGAATTCACAATCACCCAGGGTCAGAAAGGCCCCCAGGCGGAGAATGTTGTTCCGGTTTGACCTGGTCAAACACCCGATGTGAGCTTACATACTGCTCACATCGGGTTACCCGCATGTGTTTTAAAGTGGGCGCAAAGGATTTGCACCCGCCGGACTGGAATCTGATTTGCCCTGTCTGGCAAAAAAGGTCATCGGACGACATGATTGAACACAACATTATTCCCGCCAAGAACACCGCCTATATCGCGATCAAGCAATCTCCGCAGCTTGCCGCCTTTATCCAGGCTGCCCGAATTTTCATCAGCGACCCGGATTATTCACCCGGACTGAACAGGATCTGCGACTTCTCGCAGGCTGACCTTTCGCATATTACCGCCGATGACTTCATGAAGTTCGTCGAATTCGCTGTATCCGAGATCAAACTGGCACCCCAGGCAAAGGTGGCACTGGTCACGCCAAGTCCGGAAAAGCGCGGTATCTTCGAGCAATTCGCCAACAAGGTAGATGCCGGTATTTTTCGAATATTCAGCGAGCCGGAAGATGCCGTCATCTGGATCAACCAGGGTCGGCACGAGGATGATCTGCCGGGACCACTGACGACACCCAGGCCGGTAACCCGGGATTAATCCTCGACAGAAGCCGTCCACCCGCTTTCCGGTTCCTGCAATCAGGCCGACATTTCAGTAGACTCGACCCATGCACCAGGTCGCCCTGTTTCCGATACCTAATGTGGTTGCATTCCCGGGTACGGTTGTCCCGCTACATGTCTTCGAACCCAGGTATCGCAAGATGATCAACGAATCCGTCGAAGCCGACCGGATGATTGCCGTGTGCCATACGCGCAAGGAGATTCGCCCTGCCCGACCCACCCAGACCATGGCCGAGGCTCTCAGTTCCAATCAGGGCACCTACGAACCCTGCGATGTTTTTTCAGCAGGGTCATGCACCATCATGGAAACCACCACGGATGGCCGCATTTATGCCAACGTCAATATGACCACCAGGCTCAAACTCACATCGGAAGTCCAGACGCTTCCTTACCGGATCGTTGACTGCGACGAGTTGCAGGACTCACCCCTTGATGAGAACGACAAGGGTATCAGAGACATGAAGCAGTCCATCACTGCTTCAATGCTGCAACTGACCGGCAGAGACAACATCGCCTTGAGAAGAGTGCTCGCAGACAGCCGCTGGACTGACCTTGAGGCAGCGAAATTTTCGTTCAAGGTGTTTCAGTTCATCCGCTTCGAGGCCGAGGCCATGCAGGCGCTGCTGGAAATGACCGATACGGTTGACAGGCTGCAGACGATAGACACCTATCTCCGGGAAGCTACCGCCCGATGAGCGTGAGGCGGCTCGGCGTCATTGGTGATGTCCATGCGGAGCACAACCGACTGGAACTCGCGCTCGACAAGCTGGCGATGCTGGGAGCAGAAGACATCATCTGCACCGGTGACATCGTGGACGGCAGCGGCTGCCCGAACGCAAGCATCGCCCTGCTGATTCGTGATGATGTCAAAACCGTGCGCGGCAATCACGACCGCTGGATTCTGGAAAACAAGGCCAGACACATCCCGGATGCGCATCACCTGGAGGGACTGACCAAACAGTCCAGGGAATATCTCGAGAACCTGCCCGTACAGATCAGCCTGGATACTGCCGACGGAACGCTGCTGTTATGCCACGGTATCGCTGATGATGACCTCCGCAAGGTCTGGCCGGGAACCGAGAGGATGGGCGTTGAACGGAGCAAGGCTCTCGATGGCATCATACGCAGCGGGGATATCAGCTATGTGGTCAACGGCCACATGCACTTTCGAACGATGATCCATTTCCACAGTCTGCTGCTGATCAATGCAGGCACCCTTCGGGGGGAACACTGGCCCGGCTTCTCACTGGTTGATTTCGATGCCCAGCGAATCACAGCCTACGAGTTCGCCGGCGAGGAAGTCCGGGTGGCGAAGGAAAGCCCCCTGCGCCATGAGAACCATGTGGTGTTCCGGGATACCCAGGCTTTCAACGGCGCCTGGGATCCTGTACGCCTGTTCTGACAGCATTTTCAACGGCTCTGCCGGGTGAGCTGCAATCAGAGCGGTTGTTGCAGGTTCCCCATGGCGATAAAGCAACAGCTTCTGCAGCTGACAAGGATCGTGTCATGCACCTGATTTTCCTCCATGGCGTACCTGGCGTGGGCAAGCGAACCATCGCCCGGGCCCTTGCCGGCGAGCTCGGTTTCCCGTTCCTGGATTTCAACAACCTGAGTCAGTTGCTGGGGCCTGTGTTCGGTTACAGCTCGGAAACTTTTGGTCATCTCCGCAATAATGCCTACCACCAGATCCTGGAAGCTGCACTGACACTACCCGAAGACGGGCTGATCGCTTCATTCACCTATGACAAGTACGTCAACCTCGACCACTATGCAGGTTTTATCCAGGTTGCCAGGGACAGCGGTGATATCGGACTGTTTGTTGGCCTGACCTGCGATGATGATGAGCTCAAGGGACGCATGGAAGACCCGAGCCGTCATTCCGGCAGAACCAGTGACCTCCAGGTGATGGGGGATGATTTCAGTGAATCCAGCCTGGATATTGACCTGCCAGGTCCTTCCATAACGATCAATACAACCGGCGAGGAGCCCGAGCACACCGTCCAGAACATTCTCGCCATGTTGCCGGACAACATGAAAGGAAATATCAGCTTTTGAACAACTTGAAGCCTCCGCCAGCAGGGGTGTAGGCTTTTTCTCCCGAACGTTGAGCACCAATGCGTGAGCCGCCTGAATCATTCGATCAAGTTTGCCTCGATCAGCCTCGCCGCTCTGGCCACCACCTGCCTGTGCTTTTACCTGATGCTGTTTCTTATTTCGAGAGAACTGGTGCCGGAAATCGAGATTGATCCGATTGCAGCGGTAACACCAGCCGTTTCTACCCGGGAGGAGGAGAAACGGGAACCCGTGCGGCAACGACCCAAAAAAGTCCTGCCTCTCGAACCACCCCCGGCACCTGATGGTCACGGCAGCTCGAAGCCAGTAGCGCCACGGCCTGAAGCCGACCAGCCCGTGTTCGGCAATCTGGCGGACCTGATCAGCCCCGACGAAAGCAGACTGGAGCTTTCAGCGCCGCATTCCGACCTTGCTCCGCTCTACGTGGTTCAACCCATCTATCCGCTGAGCGCTGCCATGAAAGAAGTCGAGGGCTTCGTGATTGTGGAATTCAGCGTTCAGGAAAATGGCAGGGTCCTGAATCCCATCGTGGTGAACTCAGAGCCCCGGGTGCTGTTTGACCAGGCCGCGCTCAATGCAGTTTC
>JAQCAK010000326.1 GCA_027621895.1 Pseudomonadota bacterium
CATGACAGAAACGACAGGAGGTCTTATGGGTGCTCACAGACTGATTCGTGGTCGAAGACACAGCGGTTCCCTCTCTTTTCTCTGGAGGTTAGCGAATTCCCCGAAAAACCGTCAAGCCTGATCTTTTTCTCGTCCAGTTATGCGTGGCGGCGGGGTCCGTTCAGGCCATCTGGCTGGTAAACGTGTTCAAATCGAAATAGTCACGCCAGGCGCTGATCTTGCCATCGGTGATTTCAAACGTACCCATCACGGGCAGGTCGATCTTCTTGCCGCCTGGCATGTCGAAGCGGTCAACCCGTTCGGTGAGCACCTTGTTGCCGTTTTCAGCGATGGAGAGCACTTCCCAGTCCACACCTTCCGGTGCCATACCGCGAATCGCCGCATCTACCACGGCCTTGCCTTCCATTTTTTCCATGGGAATGTTGTGCCAGACAATATCATCGGTGAGCAGATCCGCTGCCTCGTCCCAGTTCATGTCATTCCATGCGCCAATAAACGCCATGACTATATCGGTGTTGCTCATATTTGCCTCCAAAAAAAGAGGGGACGGGGAAATGGGACCAGGCCAAGGCATTTGCCCGTGCTCTGTCCCCGTCTCCTCCGTCCCCGGGTGTTTTTTTACATTGAGTACTTGATTTCGAAAGCGTAGGTACGTGGTGCGCCCCAGCCCTGGAAGCCCGTATTCGGGCCACCGCTCGGCAGTACCTGCGTACCGGCACCCAGGAACAGCGCCTGCTCGCGATATTCCTCATCGGTCAGGTTCTTGCCGAACAGTGACAGGCTCAGAACCGCTTCGTTCTTCAGCCGCATGTCGTAAGCAACCCTGGCGTCCCAGAGATCGTAGTCGCCATCGTAGGTCCGCGCTGCAGCACCGGCGCCGGTGTTAACCAGCAGGAACTCGCCCACGGCTCGGAAGCCGACGTTGGCGTAGAAGGTGCCATTGGCCACGTCACGAACGTAAGACAGGTTAACTGACATCTGGTCCTCAGGCTGGCGTGAATCGCTGTTGCCCCCAAGCTGGCGTGGTGTGCCAGGCGGGTCGAACTGGGTCGCTGTCGCACCGGCACAACCGTCGATGATGTCGCAGGGCAGGGTGAACGACTTGTTGTCGGCGTCCACAGTCCCGTAGTTGAACGACAGGGTGAAGTTGTCATTGATCATCCATCGGCCTTCCAGTTCCCAGCCATCAGTAATGGATTCACCACCGTTGTTGATAATGGTGGTGGTACCGGGAATACCACCGGGTGGCAGCGTAATCACCGAGCTGAACTGGCCGTCGTTGCGGGTAATCTCAAACCAGGCCAGGTTCAACTGCAGCGCGCCATCCAGAAACTCGTTCTTGGAGCCAAGTTCAATCTGTTCAGCTGACTCGGGATTAAATGCCGCTTCACCAGGCCGTGCCGAACGGATCGAGAAGCCACCGGATCGGAAGCCTTCAGAGTAGCTGGCATAAACGCGGTTGGTTGGACGGAATTCCCAGTTGACGGAAGCGGTCCAGATGGTGTCGCTCCAGTCGTCACTGGCCGTGTAAGCGGTACCAGCTCTGGTTGGATAGAGAGAGAAATTGTGTTCCTGATCAGTCCCTACCGTATCGAATAACCCGGTTGAGTGATCGAAGTAGGAGTTGTAGGCGTCCTTGTCCTCGTCAATCCGACGCACACCCACCAGCAGTTCCAGATTGTCGGTAGGTCGCCAGGTCACAGAACCGAAGATGGCTGAAGATTCCACATCCTCGCCGGCGATCTGTGTGCTGCGCGAGTTGGGGATCTGGCAGAACACATCGCCGATGGTCGGGTTGGCACGCAGGCCGGCCAGCGCACAGGGGAAAGATCCGTCAGCGGGCAGACCGAGAGCGACAGCCGGCAGCTGCAGCACGTTGTTAGTACGTTGCTGGAAGTCAAGCTCGGACTCGAAGTAGTAGTAACCCAACATGTAGTCAACGTCACTGCCGATGGATCCTTGCAGGCGCAATTCCTGGGTGAAAACGTCGTACTTCTGTTCTCGCAGGGTATGCAGCTGTGCAAACGGAATGGCCAGGCCATCAAGGCCAGCACCGTCAAAATCCTGGTTTACATTGTCTTCAGCGTCGTTCCAGCCGGTGACAGAATAGAGCGAAACATTGTCCGTGATATCCCAGGTTGCGCGGATGCCTATCTGGTCTACGTCGTATTCGGTAGGTTCACGCTTGTTTGCAAGGTTTGTAAACGGATCATCGCCATCGAACCGCGGGTCCTGTGGCATAGTGTCAGAATTATCATCAATGTTGTCATAAGTGATGATCGCCTCGAAGTTATCTCGAGGCTGCCACCGAAGAGCAACAGTTGCGGAAGCAAAATCGATATCGCCCGCAGTACCCCCCAGGTTGTCGTTGTCGTAGAAACCGTCACGTTCCCGGCTGATCATGCCGACTTTCAGCGCCAGCTTGTCATCGATCAGCGGCAGGTTGACCCTGGCTTTATAGGTGTTAGAGCTATAGTTGCCCGCTTCGATAGCGCCATTCACGCCAAACTCGTTGAACTGTGGTCGTACGCGATTAACGACGATATTGCCGCCGATGGTATTTTTGCCGAACAACACACCCTGGGGGCCGCGGTTGATTTCAATGCTCTCAACGTCAAAAACATCAATCAGCTGGCCGGTCGAGGAGCCAATCTGGATGCCATCCACGATTACACCCACCTGCGGGCTCTGGGTCTTTTCGATGTCGGCGTAGCCTACACCGCGGATATACAGTGCTGAGGCGCCAGGCCCGGCAGTATTCATGCCGATATAGACGTTGGGCGCCATGCCGTCAAAGTCCCTGAGGGTCTGTGGCTTGAGCTGCTCGATAGCCTCGGTACCGAATGCGGTAACGGAAAGTGGTACATCCTGCTGCGATTCATCGCGACGACGGGATGTGACAACGACTTCCTCCATGGTTCTGGCCGATTCGGCCTGAACCAGGGGAGCGCTGCCAAAAGCGGACAGGCCGATGGCCGCGCTGAGTAGAGTACGGGTGAATTTCATTTTTCCCTCCTGATTAAGCTGATTGCTGCGAGTTCGACGTTGATTGTTGTTCTAAACCGGCAGCGATGACTGTTTTAACATAACGCGAGGTCGCTGGAAACGACCATGGCTGATGCTCTGTGGGCTCCAGGCAAAAAAAAGGGCCCGAAGGCCCTTTGATCAGATTCCTGCGCAATAGCGAATGCCGCGGCGCAACAATTCGTAGTACTGCTCACTTTCCCAGGATCCTTTCTCGATCACGGGGTAGTAATCAGTCACCGGTTCCATGTCGTAGTGACCCCGGCAGTGACCCAGGTTCAGATACAGCACTTCACCGCTGCCGGTTCGCTTGATGTAGTACACCGGTCGCTTGTCGTCAGTTTTCCAGTCAGCCTCAACGAAACCATCGCAGGTGCCGTTGAATTCTGAATACATCAACAGGTCCAGATCGCCGTGAATGCGCGAGCAGTACAGCTCGTCATCCGTGTCGAACTCGCCCACGCCCTTTACCAGTTCATGGTCAGCCTGCTTGGTCTTGACCGTAAACGGCATG
>JAQCAK010000327.1 GCA_027621895.1 Pseudomonadota bacterium
GAGGGATGGCTGTAGGGCTCGACGGTCAGGTCGAGCGCATCAACATGCTGCGTCCTTTCGAGGACGAAACGGTTTGCAGGTAATGACATATCAGCGACCTTCCGGATGTTCGCGACCGAACTGGTCCCAGTAATCCTTGATGGTTTCTCTCATCTCGCGATGCAGCAGCAGGATGGAAAGCAGGTTTGGCAGGGTCATCACGGCTATCGTGATGGCACTGATCAGCCAGACCAGTGAGGTGTCCGCGACCGCGGCCACAAAAAAGCCGATGACATAAACGATCCGGTAAGGCAGGACTGACGACACGCCAAACAGATAGGTCATGGCACGATCGCCGTAATATGACCAGGCCACGGCCGTGCTGAAGGCAAACAGCACCAGGCCGATGGAGACAATGTACTTGCCGTATTCACCGAAGGCGCCGCGGGTAAATGCCTCGGCGGTCAGGTCCACGGAATGTATCAGCGAACGGCCGTGCATCATGACCGGTTCCTGTACCTCGCCATCAACAATGGTGAGCGTACCCGTGTAGGGTACCGGCGCCGAGTCACCATCCATCAGGAATCGAACGTCCTCTGCAATCGAGCGATTGTGAATAATCGTATAGCCACCGCTGTCGGCGATGCCGTCCTTCACGCTCAGGACACCATCGAAAGGTTCAACGGCGGATTCGCCGAAATTCAGCCAGGAAAACAGCGCCTGCCTGTCTTCTTCCCTGGACTCATCGTAGCTGCCGGCGATGAACTCCGTATCAAAAGACTGGAATTCATTGTCGATTTTTTCCGTCCAGACACCGGAGGCCAGAATGACCAGGCCTGTCAGCGTACAGATGATGATGGTGTCCAGGAACGGCTCGAGAATGGACACCATGCCCTCCGAGACCGGTTCATCGGCCTTGGCCGCAGCGTGGGCAATGGGCGCGCTGCCCTGCCCTGCCTCGTTTGAGAACAGGCCACGGTTGACCCCGCGGTTAAAGGCGTATGCAAAGCTTGCTCCCAGGAAGCCACCGGTCGCCGCGGAACCTGTAAAAGCATCCCGGAATACCGAGACAAAGGACTCACCGACCTGGGGCAGGTTCACCAGGATCACCGCCAGTGCGCCAACCACATAGATCAGGGCCATGAAGGGCACGATGGCCTGGGCCACCTGGACGATCCTGCGAATACCACCCACGATCACCAGACCGAGGGCAATCGCAAGCACCCCGCCGGTAAGCCATTCCGGTATGCCGAAAGCGGTGGCAACGCCGCTGGCAATGTTGTTGCTCTGTGGCAGGTTGCCGGTGCCGAACGAACTGATCACGGTTGCAGCGGCAAAGAACACGGCCAGCCATTTCATGTTCAGGCGGCGCTCCATCACGTACATGGGACCGCCAACAATGTGGCCCTCTTCATCGACCATTCGGTACTTGTGCGAGAAGGTCACCTCGACAAACTTGGTGGTCATGCCGAAGAAGGCGGTCATCCACATCCAGAACAGCGCCGCGGGGCCACCCAGGTAGATCGCAAGCGCAACACCGCCGATATTGCCGGTGCCCACAGTGCCGGAAATCGGGGTTAACAGGGCCTGGAAATGGGTGGCATCACCCTGCGAATCATCCTTGTCGTATTTACCGCGAACGATCCGCAGCGCGTGGGCGAAATAGCGGATCTGCGGGAAGCCCAGGTATAGCGTGAAGAATATACCCGTGCCGAGCAGCAGAAACGGGAAGTACCCGGCGGAACCCAGGTAGCCGTCCAGGAGGTTCAGGAAACCCGTCAACGTTGCGATAAAGTCTCCGTTCAAATGTCCTCCAAAGATTCACGGCCACTATGGCGGAGGGACGATAGCAAATTTGCCTGCGTCTTTCACTGAAACCGCGCCGGCAGCGCCATCCGAATGGGCAGCCCCAGCTCATCGTACGCCTGGTCAGGGTCGGCAAGCAGGCTGAATCCCAACACTGGCAGCAGGGAGAGCACCATGGCATCAAGAATGTCGTCACGGGCCAGTTCGCGCCGGCGCCAGCTGGCCAGCGCACTTTCATAGAGCTGCCCGGCACCCTCGAGGTAGCGTTCCAGCACGGCCAGTCGCTGACTGACACCCGCTGCCGTTTTTTTGGAAGCGGTCACATGGCCATCACCCAGCAGGTGAAAACAGAGCTCCGGATGGGATTCGTAAATCTCCGGTGCTCGATCAGGCTGCTGGCGCAGCAGCCGGTCCACCTCGCGAATCTTCGGGCAGATGTTCCAGCTCTGCAGCGAAATTCGGCGGTTGAATCGCCCGGCGTTCATCTCGCAGGCGTTATCGTAGCTGTCGGCATAGACAGCCTCACGACAGGGCACGGCAAAAACACTGGAGGCCTTGCCGGGCAGCTGCCGCCGGACCAGCGACTCGAGCCGCCTGGGTTCCCTGCTGGTCAATCCCTGCGGAATGTCGACGAAGAGGGTTGCCGCGGGAAACGCCTGCAGCACCGCCGCGAAATCCGCATACAGATGAATGCCTGACCGCAGGCTGCAGACAACCCAGCCGCCGGCGCAACCATCTACCCCGGCAGCTTCACCAGCTGCGTCATCAGCTGTTTTGCTGGTCATATCCGCGTAGCCTGAAGTATCTGTAACCGGTTCAGGCAGAAACGGGCTGCCGCATGGTGACAAATTCCTCTGCGGTCGTCGGATGAATACCGACCGTGGCATCGAACTGGGCCTTGGTCACACCCATCTTCATTGCGATACCGATACCCTGGATGATCTCCCCTGCCTCACTCCCGACCATGTGCACACCCAGCACGCGGTCTGTCACCCTGTCGACGATCAGCTTCATCATGCATTTTTCATCGCTGCCACTGAGCGTGTGCTTCATGGGCCGGAAGGTCGAGCGATAGATATCCAGCTCGTGCCCGGCTTCGCGTGCCTCGTCCTCGGTCAGGCCCACGGTACCGATATTGGGCTGGCAGAAAACCGCCGTCGGGATATTGTCGTAGTCCATGACCTTCTTCTCGCCGAGAAACTGGGTGCTGGTGAAACACATGGCTTCTTCGATGGCGACCGGTGTCAGCTGCATGCGGTCGGTGACATCACCGAGGGCGAAAATACCCGGCTCGGACGTCCGGAACTCGTCATCAATGATAATTGCGCCATTGTCCCGCTGGTCGACCCTGACGTTCTCAAGCCCGATATCCTGAACCGCGGGATCACGACCCGTGGCGAACAGCACCATGTCGGTTTCAATGCGGGTGCCGTCTTCAAAATTCACCATCAGTGATCCGTCAATCTGCCGATCGATGCGGGCAACCATACTGTTGAACAGCAGCTTGACACCCTTTTTGGAAACTTCCTCAGCAACCGTCTTTCTGACATCAATATCGAACCCCCGCAGGAACAGATCGCTTCGATAGGACAGCACGGTCTCTACCCCCAGGCCATTAAAAATGCCCGCGAACTCCACGGCGATGTAACCGCCCCCGGCGACCAGGCAGCGACGCGGCAGCTCCTCCAGGTAAAAAGCCTCGTTCGACGTAATGACATGTTCCCGTCCAGGGAAT
>JAQCAK010000328.1 GCA_027621895.1 Pseudomonadota bacterium
GGTCCTCGAAGGCCTTTCCCAGGGCAAATGCCAGGTAGACGCGATCCATGTAGTTGAGATCCGGGCTGCCCTGCTGTTCCCGCATCCGCTGCAACTGCAGGTCGTCAAACCGGTAGGTCTTAAGGTTCGCCAGAGAATAGTAAGCCTCACCGTGGGATGGGTGCTGTTCGATCACCTGCTGATAGGAGTCAACTGCTGCCTCGTATCGACCCACGGTTTTCAGGGCATGACCCCGGGACGTCAGCGTGAACGGATCACCGGGTACATTCTCAAGAACCCGGTCGAATATGACCAGCGCCTTGTCGTAATCACCGGTCTGCCTGCTTTCAATCGCGTAGAGCGAAAGGAACCGGACATTGTCCGGTTGCATGGCCAACAGGATTTTCGCCTCATCCAGCGCTGCCTGGAACTTCTGGCGTTTGCGCAACACATGGATATAGTCCATGCGAACCTGCACATGGTCAGGCTGGAAAGCCACGGCACTTTCCAGCAGGAACTCCGCATCATCCAGCACCCCCAGGCGGGCACCAATATCCGCCAGCAGGCGCATTCCCTCAACATGATGCGGTACTTTCTGCAGAAACTGGCGACAGATATCCTCGGCCTTCACCAGTTTACCCTGGGAGATCAGATCCATGACGCCGAGCAGGGGCCTCGGCAACACCTGCAGCTGGGCCAGCCGCTCGCAGACAAGGTCAGCCTGGGGTGCGCGACCCTGCTTCTCAAGGATGTCGAGCTGACCCCGCCAGCTGGATATCAAGGCAGGGTTGTACTGACACGCATTGGCGTAGGCGCGAAGTGCCGCGGTACTGTCGCCGCGATCACGGTAGACATGACCTTCTTCCTGAAAAGCCCGGCCATGCTCGGGCACCAGAGATTTCAGCCTGGCAATCCGGGTCAGCGCCGGATCGTAGTGACCGAGATAGCGCTCACACACGGCTGCCATGTAGAGCAGATCCGCGTCATCAGGGCTGACTGCCAGCGCTGATTCACAGGCCTCAAGTGCTGCTTCAAAGTGCCCACCGGTGATCTGTTGCTGGATCGCTTGTCGTTGTTCCAGGTCCATCCTTTTCACTCTTCAAATGAAAACGCTCCCGGAAGGGAGCGTTTAATTGTGCCAGTTAATGACCGCACAGGTCAGTTACAAACGCATCAGAAGTCGTAGCTGACCCTGACCCCCCATGGTGCGTGGCCGCGCATAGGTAACCTGCTGGTGGTCGAAGACAAAATTCCTTGAAATCTCAGCCTGCTCGTCAGCCAGGTTGTCGATGTAGAGTTCTGCTGTCCAGTTGGAGGCCCTGACACCTGCCGTGACGCCGAGCAGCATCCAGCTGTCAATCTTGTCGCGGTTAATGGTAATGATGTCACTGTAGGACTCGGCACTGTACGTGAGGTGAGGCATCACGTGCGCCG
Organism: Pseudomonadota bacterium; assembly: GCA_027621895.1. Lineage (GTDB taxonomy): Bacteria > Pseudomonadota > Gammaproteobacteria > Pseudomonadales > Azotimanducaceae > UBA9659. The sequence continues at coordinate 1,414 of JAQCAK010000328.1, forward strand.
TCAGTCCTGACGCCAGGGGCCATTCATAACGCGCCCTCAGGGTCGCCTGAAATTCGGGTGCGAAAGCCAGCTCGTCACCTTTTCGTACGTCGTTGGTCGGCGTAATCACCTTCGTGATTTCCGTATCCAGCATGGAGAAAGCACCCGACACCGTCAGACCAGCAAGTGAAGCAGGCTGCCAGATAAAGTTGCCCTCGATACCGCGGACCTCTGCGTCGGCTGCATTGTCCGAAAAGAACAGATTGGAAATACTGGGATCAAAAATTGTCGTCTGCAGGTTTTCTATGTCAACGAAAAAGAGGCTGCCATTGAACCGCAACGTGTAATTCAGCATGTCGGTCTTCCAGCCAAGCTCCACGTTGGTCACATCATCAGTATCCAGTGCATACGGCACTGTAAACCCTGCACCGTTGGTGGCACCGCCAGGTCGATTCAACAGACCAGGCCGGAACCCCTCGGACCAGGTCAGGAACAACAGCGACTTGTCCGACGGGGTCCATTCACCCGTGACCTTGGCGATCACACCATCCGTTGACGCCGTATCAGGCGCGCCGACGGTATTGTTTGGAGAGAACTGGGCAGAAATGTTTGTACCAAAAGCCTGGGCATCGGTGGACTGCCCCAGGTTAAAGAACGAGCCGTTTGCGCTGCCTTTGAGGTCAACCTCAATGTCGTACCAGCGAGCACCCAGGATAAGCGCAAACTGTTCAGGAACAACATCAAACTTGACCTCACCAAACACACCAAGCTGTTCATCGGTTCGAAGAACGTCGTTGCGGAAGATGACCCCTTCCGGGAATGGACCCGGGTCTGAATAGTACCCGGGAGATGCATTATTGATTTCCCCCGTCACCGCGGTATTCGTGAGCGGGTAGTTGGGGCCAAATCCGATAACGCCGTTGAAGCCCACTACAGAGGTAGAACCGGGATAGGTGAAGTCATTCCTTTCGGCAAGTTCCAGATCGCTGTAGAAAGCCCCAAAGGTAGCACTCACGCGTCGGGATTCATCGGTCGATATCCGCACCTCATGAGTCGTGACCTCGGTTTCTGTCATACTTTTCACAGAAAGATTCGGCGGCTGACAGGTTCCCGAGGGCGCACCGCCGGGATAACTGACAGAACCATCACAGATGTAGTACGGCAGGTATTGGCCAACAAAAAGATAGTCGGTGTAATCAACGACCTGATCCGTTTCGCGGTCTGTATAGGCGCCGGTATAAACGACTTCAAGCTGACCCATTCGTCCCTCGAGGGTCCAGGCCGTATTGCTGAAGCTGTCCTCGATGTTGTCATCGGAATAGCGCTGAATCTCGTAGTCATCTAGATCCGGATCGGAGAAAAATACCCCGTCAGATTCCACTTCCTGTTGAGCATGCGCGACCGTGAGTTTCCAGTCAGCGTTAATCGCCCAGGTTGCACTGATTCGACCCCCCGCATAGGTGGTGTCGTTGAAGTCATCCTCAACCATGGTGCCGTTGTCTGCAGGCAGGAAGTTAACACCGCTCAAATCCGCCGTTGACTGAAATCCTGCTCGTCGAGTCGAGACCGGTACGCCATTGGCTCGCGGTGTTCCTGCAGGACGAAAACGTGCGCTCTCCCGTGCTGTTACCGTACCTCGCACGTTATCCATGTAACCACCCTGCCGGTCGACGTAGACGACACCGCGAACAGCCAGGGCATCGCTGACATTGACGTTGATCATCCCCTCAACGTTGTTGCTCATTTCACCGTCTTTTGTCCATGCTGTGCCGAAATCCACGCTGGCATAGGTGCCACTCGGGTCCGGCTTGTTGGTGATCAACCGGACCGTGCCTGCCTGGGAACTCGCACCAAAAAGTGTTCCCTGTGGCCCTGACAGCACTTCAACACGATTCATATCGGCGGCATAGACATCCAGATTTCGACCGGGTTGAGAGAGCGGCTGTTCATCAAGATACAGCGCCACGTTCGGTGCAAGGCCCGCAACACCGGCTGTTGTGAGGTTTGGCGTGGTTGAGGCAACGCCGCGTATGTAGATCGTATTCTGACCGGGGCCACTGCCGCCCGCGGTCACACCGGGCAACTGCAGCAGGTAGTCCTCGAAGTTGGAAATACCGAGCT
>JAQCAK010000329.1 GCA_027621895.1 Pseudomonadota bacterium
TACTTGCCCAGCAAGGGTTGCACAATAAAAAACAGACACGCGCTGCCTGCAACGGCAGCACCCGGCGGCACGACCGACAGCCAGCTAACCATAAGGCTGATACCAGATTGCCAGCGAGGTCGTTTTAACGTCCTTCGTCAGCGCGCGGAAGCACTGAGCCTGCACATGTTTTCAGACTGCATCGTAGAAAGTGATTTCCGGGGCGCCTGCCAGGCAACCACCCAGACGGGCGCTGACTGACTTGAACTCGTCAGACTTTCCATGAAGGTCCAGTGCCGCCTGGTCTACATACTGCTCCATCACGACATAGGTATCTGCCTCGTCTCTCGAACGATGCAGCTCATAAAAATTGTTACCCGGTTCGTTGTTTCGTACCACTGCCATCAATTGCTTGAAGGCTTCTTCAAACTCTCCGACCTTGTCATGTTGAACCTTCAAAGTTGCAATGATGCCAATCGCCATGGGGAACCCTCTTGTGCCAGTACTCATTAGATTCCCTGCATTCTCGACAACCGGGGGAAAGCCGTCAACGCGATTTTCCTCACCATGCCTGCAAACTGGACAGGGAAATCTGACATACTGATAGCTTGATCTCTTATCAGCGAGGTAACCCGGATGAGATTCAGCACCATCTTTGTCACCATCTTTGTAATGTTGTTGGCCCTGTCAGGATGCACCTGGGTCAAGGTCAGCGAGCAGGGTCAGTCCGTGGAAGTACTGGACGCCAGCGCGGCTGTGGATTGCCAGATGCTGGGTCGTCTGACCGCCATCAGCCGGGCAAAGGTTGCCGGTATCACACGAAGCCAGGAAAAACTGGCGATCGAACTCGAGACCATCGCCCGGAACGAGGGTGCCAGCATGGGTGGCAATGCAGTCGTGCCGTTAACCGGCATCGAGGGCAGCCAGCAAAAGTTCCAGGTGTACCAGTGCCCCTGACACCGAAATAACCGCAACTGACATCAGCGGCGCCCGATCCAGAGCGTAATGGCTTCGCTGAACAACCTGCCATCCGCATCAAACACAGCAGCACCGGCATAATGTTTCCTGTCATCCACCTGGATCGGCCAGGCGGTGACCAGCAGTGTCTGGCCGGCCATGGGCCGATCGTGGATCCGCGCTGTCATTCGCCCCAGCAGACCCGTTCGAATGCCAGTAGCCATATAGGCAAACTGACCCGGGCAGTCCATGGCCGTCCACAGGTACTCGACAGGCAGCTGGCCGTCATCTGCTGCCCAGCTTTCCCGGGTCTCCCAGAGGGCCGCGACCTGTGAACTGCTATCGCCAACCGGAGCCGCGAATACCCTGGCCCCATCTTCATGCTCGTAACCACAGCAGAAGCAGATCGGGTGAAAACCCTGCCTGCCGGGCAGCTGCTCATTCAGGTCACGGGCAAACGACAGGGACCGGGGCTGGCTGTCCCTGACCAGGTTCCAGTCCGGCGTCTGCGGGATCTCCAGCTCGATGACACTCTGCCTGATCTCTGCAATCAGTTGTTCGCCATCCCGGACACGGACCTCGCCATCGGCGAAGCTGACCTGCAGGGATCTGTCGAGTGGAACCGGTGAGCGCAGTGTGACTTCAACCGCCTGTTGATGATCAGGGTTCAGCAGCTTAGAGAAAACGCCGCCGACATAGCCGCCGTTACCCGAGTTGGGTGGACCACGGTATCTTTCCGGGATGGTGATGCTGTCCTGCATGTTCAGTTCCGTTGCCAGTGAGCTGCAGGATAATAACTTTCTGGACAGCCCAGGGGTATGGCCTGGTGTCAGGCCACACAGCGTTCGCATCCCGACCCTGAACCCGCGATAATCCGGCGACCCGCGACCAGAGACAGATATGAGAACCACAAGCTTTCACTGGGGCTTTCTTGGCCTGCTGCTGATTTCATCGACAGGACTCGCCGATGAAATCGAACTGCCCCGGGTTATGGCGTGGAGCGCGTACAACCTCGGCACCACCGGTTACAACCAGGCGGTTGGCATCGCCAAAATGCTCAAGGATCGACACCGGGTTACCCTGCGTGTGATTCCGGGAAAAAACGATGTGTCACGACTGCTGCCGCTTCGAGTTGACCGCGTGCAGTTTTCGGCTAACGGCGTCTCAACCTATTTCGCCCAGGAAGGCGCCTTCCAGTTCGCCAGTGAGCGATGGGGGCCCCTGCCCATTCGACTGGTCATGATGTCCATGGGCGATTCCAACCAGGCTGTCGCAGTTGCAGCGAATTCAGACATTTACGTCACTGCAGATCTCCGCGGCCGACGAGTACCCTACGTTCGAGGTTCGCCGGCGCTGAATGTCTCGACCGAGGCCATGCTGGCCTGTGGGGGACTGACGTGGAATGACGTTCAGCAGGTGGAATTCCCGGGATACAGTGCCATGTGGAACGGTATTGTCGAGGGACACATCGACGTCGCCTATGCAACCACCGTCTCGGGACCCACTCGAAAACTGGAGGCTTCACCGAAAGGTATCCGATGGCTGCCGGTTCCCCACGAAGATACTGCCTGCTGGTCACGGCTGCTCGGGATTGCACCCTATTTCTCTCCCCATACGGCGACGCGCGGCTCTGGCATTTCCGAGGCAAACCCACATGAAGGTGCGACCTATCCCTATCCTCTGTTGATGACACTGTCGGAACGGGATGCAGACCTGGTATACAACCTCACCAAAGCTCTGCACCTGGGCTACCCCGACTACGCTAGCGCCGATCCAGGCTCGATCGGCTGGCACATCGAACGACAGAATTTTTCCTGGGTAGTGCCTTTCCACGAAGGGGCGATTCGCTACTTCAGGGAAATCGGCCGCTGGGGGCCAGCCGAGGACAGCCACAATGAAAAGCTGCTGGCGAGACAGGCGGTACTGAAAGACGCCTGGGAAGAATTGCTCACGCTGACCAGTGGCGATATGCCGGTGTTCTCCGCCAGCGAGAGACCTGCACTCTGGCTGCACCTCAGAGCCCTTCGACTGCGTGCGCATCAGTTCGATCCAGTATGGGAATAGCGCGATTATGAAACTGGACCGCCTTCGTGAACCTGGCCAGACAATCAGGTTACTGCTGATTTTCAGTGTCACCTGTGTGATCACACTGACCCTGGATCAACTCCGGCTTTTTGGTCAGCCATTGCTGGACAGCATCATCATTCTCGAAACCCATTTTTACTATGCGCTGCTGGCCCTGCTGCTGCCGTTCGTGTTTCTCCTGTATCGGTCCAATTCACGTTTTGAACTACTGCCGCTGGACGGTCTTCTCGCCCTGGTCTCGTTCAGCTGCTGCGCCTGGTTGTTCATGCACGCTGGACGTATTCTCGACGAGGGCTGGGAGTTCATGGCACCCGAGCGGGCTATCCATGTCAGCCTGATACTCTGGCTTCTCGCCCTGGAAGCCATCAGGCGTGCCGGTGGTACCGCCCTGTTTACCCTGGTCAGTCTGTTTTCCGTCTATCCGGTTTTCGCTGACCAGATGCCCAACGTGCTCTCCGGCATGTCCATTGG
>JAQCAK010000330.1 GCA_027621895.1 Pseudomonadota bacterium
GCAACCAATGTGGCAGAAACCTCTCTGACGGTGCCGGGCATCAGGTACGTCATTGACCCTGGCCTGGCGCGAATCTCCCGCTACAGCTTTCGTTCCAGGGTCCAGCAGCTGCCTATTGAGCCTGTCTCGCGCGCCAGCGCGGACCAGCGCAAGGGGCGCTGCGGGCGGATCAGTGACGGCGTCTGTTTCCGGCTCTATTCAGAGGAAGACTACGACAGTCGCCCTGAATTCACCGACCCGGAAATCATGCGGACCAACCTGGCCTCCGTCATCCTGCAGATGCTGCAGCTGAAACTCGGCGACATCCAGCGATTTCCGTTTGTGGAACGACCGGATCGCAAACAGATCAACGATGGATTTGCCCTGCTTTATGAGCTGGGTGCGGTGGATGGTCAGCGCCAGATCACTCGCCTGGGCAAGCAACTGGCGCGTTTTCCTGTTGACCTGCGGTTTGCCCGGATGCTGGTTGCCGCGGGACAGCTGGGATGCCTGCATGAAATCATTGTGATCACCAGCGCGCTGACCGTACAGGACCCCAGGGATCGACCCTTTGATCATCAGCAGGCAGCCGACGAGGCCCACCAGCAGTATCGTGACGAGCGGTCCGATTTTCTTGCGCTGACCAATCTCTGGAAAATCTACGAGGAACTGCGTCAGTCGCTGAAAGCCGGTCAATTGCGCAAGTACTGTCGGCAGAACTTCCTGTCTTTCATGCGCATGCGTGAATGGCGCGAGATGCATCGCCAGTTGCTGTTAATCTGCCGGGAAATGGGACTTAAGGAAAACCAGGGTCCGGCAGACTATGGGGTGATTCACCGGGCGCTGCTGGCGGGACTGCTGGGCCAGGTCGCGGTCAGAAACGGTGAGCATGAATACCAGGGTGCCCGGAATCGCAAGACCTTTATTTTCCCCGGATCTTCCCAGTTCAAACGCAAGCCAGCCTGGATTGTCTCTGCCGAGGTGGTTGAAACCAGTCGGCTGTTTGCGCGCACCGTGGCTGAAATTGACAGCCGCTGGATTGAACCCCTGGCTGGCCACCTGGTGAGACGTACCTGGCATGATCCGGTATTCGATGAAAAGCTCGGCCAGGTAATGGCCAGGGAAGAAGTCACACTCTATGGCATCGTGATTGTCCGGCATCGAATGGTGGACTTTTCCACGGTGAATGAAATGGAAGCCCGCGAGCTGTTCATCCAGCAGGGGCTGGTGGAAGGTCGACTGAAAACCCGGCTGAAGTTTTACCAGCATAACCATCGGCTGATCCGTGATATCGAGCAGCTGGAGTCAAAGACCCGCCGTCGCGACCTGCTGGTCGAGTCCCGGGCGCTTTACGAATTTTACGATCAGCATCTGCCCGCCACGGTTTCCAGCGAGATCGGATTACGGGCTTATGTGAACGAATCCAAAGCCAATGCCGCCCGTCTCGAACTGACCCGCGAGGAGCTGATGAGACGCGAGGCCCAGCTCTCGGAATCCCTGTATCCTGACCGGCTGAATGTGGGTAATGCGTCACTTCCCCTGCATTACAAGTTTGAGCCAGGGACCTCTGATGACGGCATCAGCGTTGATATCCCGCTGGTGATGCTTGGACAGGTGCCCGCATCCCAGCTTGACTGGATCGTGCCGGGACTGCTCCGGGAAAAATGCCTGGCACTGATCAAGTCGTTGCCCAAGTCCCTGCGCAAGCACTTTGTCCCAGCGCCGGAAACTGTTGAGAAAGCGCTCCTGGATTTCGATTACGATGGCAGGGAACTTGTCGATGCTTTTGCTGATCGGCTGTTCCGCCTGTCCGGCACACGGGTCTCTGCATCCGACTTCCAGCTTGGCAACATCGAGGATTACCTGGCTTTAAATATCCGCGTCCTGGACGAGAGGGGCAGGCTGGTGGCCAGTGGTCGTGACATTCGTGTGTTGCGGGAATCTCTCGGACAGGAGGTCAGCGAACATCTTGCGTCGCGCAAGCCACACCCCCTGGAGCGACAGGGACTGACAGACTGGGATTTTGGCGCGCTCCCGGATTCAGTAGAGGTCAGGGAAGGCCCGGTCAACGTCAAACTCTATCCCGCCCTGGTGGATGATGGAACGACTGTTTCGATCAACCTCTGTGAGAACCAGCGCCAGGCGCGACTGCTGTCAGAAAAAGGGTTGCTGCGACTCCTGCTGATTCGGCTGGCTGATCAGCGCCGGTTTCTCGAGAAAAACATTCCGAACTTTGAGACATTTTCGCTCTACTACGCCACCCGGGGCACCAGGGCGGCGTTGATTGAGAACCTGGTCAGGGCAGTCTTCAGGTTTACCCTGGTGGAGGGCAAGCCGGAGGTCAGGAATACCGGGGAGTTTGAGGCTCGCCTGGAGAAGCGGGGTGAACTCTTCGAGCGTATGGAGCAGGTGGCCAGGATCGTGGCCTCGGTACTGCAGCAGACCATGGCCATTGAAGGCCAGCTTCGGGAAAACGACTTCGAACCGGCAGCCTCGGATATCCGGCGGCAACTGGACCGTCTGCTGCCTGCAGATTTTCCCGAGAGTGTACCCTTTGAATGGCTGCGACACTATCCTCGCTATTTCCGCGCTATCCATCATCGCATTGAACGTCTGCCCGGATACCTGGACAGGGACTCCCAGTTGATCGACATCATCCGGCCTCTCGAGTTACGCTATGAAACAGTGGAAGAATCTGAACGTGAACGGTTGACCCGGTTTCGCTGGATGCTGGAAGAGTTCCGTATCTCGCTGTTCGCCCAGTCTATCGGCACCCACCTGCCTGTTTCAGAAAAGCGTCTGGAGAAAGAGTGGCGAGAAGTCATGGGGTTAAGGCAATGAGCTTAAAACAATGAACGCGGTTATCCTGGTTGTGCTTCTGCTGTTTTCGTCCATGCTCTTCGCCGAAGAGACACGGGATCCGCTGGAAGGGCTCAATCGAAAAACACAGGCTTTTAACGATTTCGCCGACCGTGTCCTGCTGAAACCCGTGGCCCGGCGCTATGCAGACCTGCTGCCGTCACCCGTCAGGCAGGCAGCGGGGAACGTCTATGGCAACCTCGACGATGTTGGCGATGCCGTCAACAATCTCCTTCAGGGTAAACCTGGCGCAGCCATCAACGACCTGGTTCGAATCCTGGTGAATACAACGATCGGCGTCGGTGGGCTGATGGACCCGGCAACCCGACTGGGTCTTGAAGATCACAATGAGGATTTCGCTCAGACCCTGGCAACCTGGCGTATCCCTCGCGGTCCTTACCTGGTCCTGCCGTTCCTGGGGCCCAGCAACCTGCGTGATGCCATCGCCCGCCCGGGAAACAGCCGGCTTGACCCGGTCCGTTACCTGCGGCCTGTTAACCATCGGAATGTGGTGCTGGGTATGCGACTGGTGCACCAGCGCGCAGATCTGCTGGCGGCTGATCGAGTGGTCTTCGGCGATCGTTACCTGTTTTTCCGTGATGCCTACCTGCAACGCCGCCATTACCTGGGGCTGGACGGGAAGG
>JAQCAK010000331.1 GCA_027621895.1 Pseudomonadota bacterium
GATTTCCCGCGAATATTTTCTCAACACACCAATTTCCGTGCGGGTCGGATAGTACTCCGGCAGGCGAGTGATCTCGGTAAACAGGCCAGAGCCTTTTTCATCGTAGAAGAACTTCGGTGATATATGTCGCGGCCTGGCGTTCAGGCCCTCGAGAATCTCAGGTAGCGGATCGGGCTGCCTGATCGCATGATCATGAAAGTGAAATCCGGGCTCAACGCTCATGGCTGGCCCCCGCTTTGTATCTTTTTGAGTATCGATAATCTTTACCAGAAACGTTTCAGGGAAGATCCCTTGCCAGTCGAAATCCGGAAAACTGCCAGCGGTCCGGAGGGTAGAAAAAGTTGCGATAGCTATGGCGGATATGTGAGCGCGGCGTCGCGCATGACCCGCCTTTCAGTACCAGCTGATTCGACATGAACTTGCCATTGTATTCACCCAGTTGACCGGGAAAGGGTCTGAAACCCGGATAGGGTCCATAGGATGATTGGGTCCACTCCCAGACATCGCCGAACATGCCGGCGGGTTCCCGTTCACGGTGTAATCCCCGGGTGGAGAAGTCCGGCGTCAGCAAAGTTACCCGCTATCGGCAGCTCGGCTGCGGCCAGCTCCCATTCCGCCTCCCTGGGTAATCGCGCACCCTGCCAGCGAGCGAACGCGTCGGCCTCGTAGAGGCTGACATGACAGACCGGTGCGCCTTTATTCACAGGTTCCTCGCCGTGCAACGCGTACTGATAGTATTCCTGGTCTTGCCTGCGCCAGTACAGCGGCATTTCCCATCGCTCAGCGCCCGGCCTGTTCAGATGCGCCCAGCCATCCGACAGCCATAACTCCGGTCGGTGGTAGCCGTTGTCTTCTATGAACTCAATAAACTCGCCGTTCGTCACTGGCCTTGAAGCGAGCGCGAAGGGTTGCAGGTAAACCTCATGCCTCGGTGTCTCGTTGTCGAAGCAGAAACCATCGGCACCATCTGTTCCCAGCTGCGTGAGACCGCCCTCGTATTCGAACATCCGGCATGCCGTTGCTCGTTGATCCGGCGTATCCGGAAACTGCCGTCCTGGCCGGTGATAGGCAGGTTTAAGCGGGTTATTCCCAAGGTTGTATTTCAGGTCGGTGACAATCAGTTCCTGGTGCTGTTGCTCATGGTTGAGTCCCAGCTCAACGGCAAAGACGGTTTCGGGATCAAGCGACCGTTCAAGCAGGCGTTGCATATGTTCATCAACATGATGTCGGTAGGCGAGCACCTCTTCCAGAACAGGCCGCGACAGGTGACCTCGCTTAACTCTTGGATACTGCTCTCCCACGCCGTTGTAATAGGAATTAAACAGCTTCTCGAAGGCCGGGTGAAAAACCGTATACCCAGGCTGATGCTTCAGCAGGAATGTTTCGAAGAACCAGGTCGTATGAGCCAGGTGCCACTTCGGGGGACTCGCATCATCCATCGGCTGAACCTGGTAATCGTCAGGCTTCAGCGGCGAGCACAGATCAAGCGATCCCTGCCTGACCTGCAGGTAGCGTTTTACAAGACTGTATGACCGTACGTTGTCAGAATCCGGGATGGCGCTCACGTCAATCCCCCAATGGCGATTACGCATTTTAGTTCAAGCAAACGAAGATCTCGACCAGCACTGGGCCATGGTCCTCTGACAGTTTCGTAAAGGGGGTTATCGGAAGCAGAGAGCGGTGAACTGGAAACGACTAGGACTCGAGATAGCTGACGATGCGCTGGATTCGCTGTGCATTGTGCGGCGATTTGATGAAACCCGCGTATCGACCCTCTGGGTCAATGAGTACCAGGCTGGCGGTGTGATCAACCAGATAGCTGCCAGGCTCATTGCCGGGCACCTTACCGAACGCCACATTGACCTGCTCGGCCAGCTTGACAGTCTCATCGAACGTTCCGACATAGCCGATAAAGTCAGGATGGAAAGCCGGCACATAGCGGTGCAGCTTTTCTGGTGTATCCCGGTCAGGGTCAACCGTCACCATGATGATATGTGGTGCCGTTTTCATACCCCGCCTGGCTTCGGCAAGAACGCTCAGTGTCGTCGGACAGATATCCGGGCAGGTTGTGAAACCAAAGAAGACAATGTTCCACTGGCCTTTTAGATCTTCGAGCGAGACGGGCTGGCCGTTGTGATCGGTCATTGAGATCTGTTTGATCGGCCTCGCGGTATCAAAAAGATACAGGCCGAGCTGCTGGGCTTCTTCTTCGGTCATACCCTTCGGCAACATGACGCTGGCCACCAGTAGACCCAGTATGAGAGATATAAAGGCTGCTATGCCCAGCAGCGTGTTTCTGACACCTTTGTCCATTCGGAAGGTTTGCCTCGGTTATCAATCAGGCGACATAGGTCACCGGCAGGACGTAGTGGTCCACCAGTAGCGCTATGAACAGGGCCATCAGGTAGAAGATGGAATAGCGAAAGGTTTCTATCGGTGCCCGTCGATTGTCGCTGAAGAGCATCATCAGAGACCAGTAAAGAAATCCCGCACCCAGCGCGATTGCTGATAGCAGGTAAAGGATGTTGCTCATCCCAATGATGTAAGGCAGCACCGACGTGATGATCATGATGATCGTGTACAGCAGGATATGAACCTTGGTGTACTGTTCGCCGTGGGTCACCGGCAGCATCGGTATGTCCACATCCCGGTACTCTTCCATTCGGTCGATCGCCAATGCCCAGAAGTGGGGAGGTGTCCAGGCAAAAATAATCAGCACCAGCAACAGACCGCCACCATCAATGGAATTGGTGACCGCCGTCCAGCCGAACAGCGGTGGCGCGGCGCCAAACAGGCCGCCGATCACAATATTCTGCGGAGTTGCACGCTTCAGGTAAGCCGAGTAGATAATGCCGTAGCCAACCCAGGAAGCCAGGTTCAACCAGGCCGTCAGGGGATTCACCAGAACCGCCAGCATCGCCAGGCCAGCAATACCGGTGACCGCAATAAACACGGCTGCCTGAACATTGCTGACTCGACCCTGCGCAATAGGACGGTTCCTGGTACGGGCCATCCGTGCATCGATGGTCTGGTCAAGCACATGATTCAGCGCCGCGGCGGAACCGGCGACCAGCGCAACGCCCAGGTTTCCAAAAATCAGTATCTGCCAGGGCACCATGGTGTTTGTGGCGAGGAACATGCCCACCATCGTGCAGAGCAGCATCAACAGCACGACACGGGGCTTACACATCTCAAGGTAATCCCGCCAGGTCGGTGCCGCGCCTTGTGTCAGGGTCTGTGAAATATCAGTCATGATGGTCGGTCGTTTGGGGCGGAGCGAATATTATCGAAAAACGCGCCGTTTTGCATGTAAGAGCCCTCAGCGTTACTTGGACACATCGAGAGGGACCTGAAAATCGTCAACAGGACACAACCGTCAGGTAGACGTCCATAAAGAGCCCTCAGCGCTGCTCGGACACATCGAGAGGGACCTGAAAACCGACAACAGGACACAAAAGCTACGTAGAC
>JAQCAK010000332.1 GCA_027621895.1 Pseudomonadota bacterium
TAGACAGGAATGCATGAGTTAGCAGCGCAGCGATGGATGCTGCCAGTTAGGGAAGAACCGATGAGCGAAGCGTATGGGGTAACAGATCAGATGGCTGACCAGGCGATTGCCTGGTTCGCACGACTCCGGGCCGATGATGTTTCCCGGCAGAACCGGGACGAATTCGTTGCCTGGCTCAGAATAGACCGAATGCACCAGGTCGCTTTCGTTGAAGTTCTCAATCTCTGGGAAGATCTGGCGGTCGTTAAGACGCTGGATTTTGACAGTATCAGTGACTTCACGATGCTGTGGCGGGAAAAGGAAAAGGCCCGTGCCAGGATGGGGCTGACAGGTTAGTTGCGGTCAGGCGAAAATCAGGTAACCCGATCAATCAGCTCTTAAGTTCTTCCCGGATTAGCTTCAGGGCCTGGATGATGTACTTCTCGACCATGCTGTTGGAAAAACCCATTTCCTTGGCGATTTCCGAGTAGCTCATCTCCTTGCTCCGGTGGAGGAGAAAGGCACGTCGTACCTTGACCGGCATCTTGTCGACGATCTCGTAGATTCGGTCAAGTTCCTCCTTGGCAGAAACGGTTCGCTCTGCAGAAGGCGCAAACTTGTCTTCATCCTCGTCTGAATGTTCTGGCAGCATTTCGGAACTCAGGTACCTGTCGTGAACTCTGGCGCGTCGCAATTGGTCGATAACCAGATTGTTCGCTGTTCTGAACAGAAATGCACGTGCATTTTCCAGATCCTTGGACTGCTGGAACTTGTGCATTCGCAGGAAGGCTTCCTGGGCAAGATCGTTGGCATCCTCGTTGTTGGGTACCTTCTTGGCGAGATAGCGAACCAGCGGCGTGCAGAGTTCATCCATCAGTCGGTCGTCGACAACGAATGCGGTACTCGATTCTTTATTCATAGGCTACTTCGTTAGGGTATAACGACGGCATCAATCGATCAGCGGTAACTGATGTCAGCAGTACCATCCCGGGGGGTAGATGGATGAACTACGTTAACGACCTGCCTCTAAACCAGCCAAGATAGCACAATAACCTGCCGATAAATACCAGAAACTATCAAAAGTGGTTTGTGATCAAGTTGGTCTAAATGCTTGAAAAGTGGGCTTTATGTCAGGTCACTACCCGCAGGAGGTTCGAGACAACCCGTTCCAGATGCATGAGCGAATTGCAGACCTCGGTCTGATGGCAGCAGGGTGCATATTTTTTCATCTCGGCATCACCGACGACCCAGCTGGACCGGGGTTCAGGATTGAGCCAGATGACACGCTGGGCCTTGTCGTAGACTTCCTTCAGGATCTCGCTCTTCGGATCGCCGTAGTTGTTTCGGGCATCTCCGAGGATAATGACAGTGGTCTTGCTGTCGACATCCTTGAGTACATGGCTCTTGAAGTCCTGCAGCATCTGGCCGTAATCGGTTGATCCATTGCCGTAATCGCGCATGGTGCGGGCCATGGCGTCTTCAAGGTTGCTCTGCTCAAACAGTCGCGTGACCTCGCCAAGATCCGAGGAAAACGCGAACGAGCGAACCTTTGGCAGAATATCCGCGAGGCTGTACAGGAACATCAGCAGAAATCGTGAGTAATTACTTACTGACCCGCTGACATCGCAAATACAGATGACCCTGGGGCGGTCCACCTTCTGCGACTTCCATTTGACGTTGAACAGCATGCCGTCGTATTGCATGTTGTTACGCAGTGTCTTGCGGACATCGAGTTGCCCGCGCTTGAAGGTTTTGCGGCGCTTGGAGTGAATGGAGATAAGCTTCTTCGCCATCTTCATGACGATCTCCTGGACGTCCTTGAAATTGCGTTTCTCAAGGTTCGACAGCTTGACCTTTTTCAGCAGTTCTTCTCTGAGCTGCTTGCCGGATTCGTCAGCGTGCATCAGGAACTGTTTTTCCACGTAATCGCGGACCTGTTCGCGCAGCTGTTCCCGGGCCTGCTTGAGTCTGCCTGCCAGATGGTTCTCCGCGGCCCCGCCGGCCTCCTGCAGGTCGCCGATTTCCTGCTGAAGGTCTTTCAGTCCCATGACATCCATGATCTTGCGGGTGTAGAGCCCCTTCTGGGTGAACACCACAATCTGGTTCACGTCGACCTCGCGGCCGGCCTCGATCATCCGGATAATGACCTCGGTTCTGTTGCCAGACAGCAGCAGCTGGCCGAGTGCCGAACTTGCCGACAGCGGCTCGAATTCCATGTCCTGTGAGTCTGCTTCACCGCCGGCAGTTTCCCCGCCGCCACCCCCGCCACCCTGGGATGAGCCGCCCTGGGCGGGGCTGTTGCTGTCGCTGTTGCTATCCGGGTCGAATTCGTCCTGGTCAGCCCGGTCAGGAGACTGCGCTGAGGCGCTGTCGCTGTTTTGGGATGAAAACTTGTCGATGGTAAAGAATTTTTCGAAACAGCTCTCGAACGCTTCTTTTTCCTCGGGGTTCTTCGACAGCACCAGGGAAAGCGAGTTTTTCAGGAACTGACGGTCTTCGAAACCCACCAGGTCGAGTGTCTCCATCGCGTCCAGTGTCTCTGCGGGCGAGACTTTGATCTCTGCCGCGCGAAGGACCTTGACGAAATCCACAACGGTGTCATGCATCTGGGTCATGGCAAATCAACGCTGGCCGGGCAGGGTGGAGCGAATCATGTGGCGGCCTTGATGGCACGGTTGGTGACCCCCTGAAGCTCCGCCTTCACAGTTTCAACATCCTCCTGAAACTTCAGGATCACGTTCAGTGTCTGCCTGACCAGGTCGGCGTCCAGCGACTCTGAATGCAGGAGTATGAGTGTGCGTGCCCAGTCGATGGTCTCGCTGATAGCAGGCACTTTTTTCAGATCCATTTCCCGCAGCTCCTGGATGAAGGCAACCAGCTGTTGATTGAGCTTTGGTGGAATCTCGGGAACCCTGGCCATGACAATCCTGCTTTCCAGTGCGGCATCCGGGAACGGGATATAGAGGTGCAGGCAGCGTCTTTTCAGGGCATCGCTGATCTCCCGGGTGTTGTTGCTGGTCAGGAATACCAGTGGCTTTTTGTCGGGGATCGCCTTGACGGTGCCGATCTCCGGGATCGACAACTGATAGTCGGACAGCATCTCCAGGAGCAGGGATTCAAACTCATGATCAGACTTGTCGACCTCGTCGATCAGCAGTACACAGCTGTCCTTTTCCTTCAGCGCCTTCAGCAGGGGTCTTGGCTCGAGGAATTCCTCGGAAAAGAAGATGTCACCAAATTCGTGCAGCTTGGTGACAGATTCGGCCAGTCCCTTCGCACCGTCGAGGATTTCACCCAGTGTCTCTTTGAGCACCTGGGTATAGAGCAGCTGTTTGCCGTACTTCCATTCATAGATTGCCTTGGATTCATCCAGGCCCTCGTAGCACTGCAACCTGATACAGGGAAGGCCGAGGAGTTCGGCGGTGGTCTTGGCAAGTTCTGTCTTGCCCACGCCGGGTGGTCCCTCGATCAGCGCCGGCTTGTCCAGG
>JAQCAK010000333.1 GCA_027621895.1 Pseudomonadota bacterium
TGGATGATGGCCGCCTGACAGACGGCCATGGCCGAACTGTGGACTTCAAAAACACGGTGCTGGTGATGACATCCAACCTGGGTTCAGACCTGATCCAGACCATGTCTGGTGGCGAATACAGTGATATGAAGGATGCGGTGATGGAAGTCGTCTCGCGGTCATTCAGGCCCGAGTTCATTAACCGGATCGATGATGCGGTGGTATTCCATCCCCTGGAGAAGGACCAGATTCTTGGTATTGCCAGGATTCAGCTTGAGACCCTGATGAAGCGGGTTCAAGAAGCGCAGATCAATCTCGAGTTCAATGACGATGCGCTGGAACTGCTGGTCGACGCGGGATATGACCCCGTCTATGGCGCGCGGCCGCTCAAGCGGGCGATCCAGCGACTGGTTGAGAACCCGCTGGCTGAAGCCATGCTGGCCGGTGAATTCGTCGGCGGCGACACAATCGTCGCCTGTCGGGACGGAGACCAGCTGAAATTCGCCAAATCGTAAAAACTACTGTACATATGCACAGTTGATTGGTACTGTGCATATATCCAGTACATTGCAGGCATGAGCAGGTGACAGCGATGAGCAATACGCAGAAGAAGAGAACCGGTAAGCAGGGCTTTTCAAAAGCCAGGGCAGGCGAGCCTTCCGGCCGCCGACAGGAATTGATGGGTACACGCTACGAGGCGAAAATCCTCGCGGGCAAGGTGCCGTCAAAAGCGTCTGCTGCTCAACAGGCCGAAGCCAGCGCCGTCGCGACAGCAGCGCGATACCATTCGGAACTCGCCATGCAGGCGGCGCGCAAGATGCGCCGAACCAAGCAGAAGCTGAAGACAGGTCAGGAAATCTGTCACCACCTGAGAATGATGCTCGCCAGTGACCCGGTGCCACCGGCGAGCAACGATGCCGGGCATGCCGGCCAGATCCGCCTGGCCCTGTAGTTACAGGTACCAGTAATTACTGATACCTGTAACTACTAATCACAGTGGTGGCGATCCCGATGATTGCCCCGGGTTGTAACGGGAACCGGTTATCAGGCCCGGGCGAGCCTCGCCGATAATACAAACACCCGGTGGGGCACTTCTATGGGGTCTGCGGGAAAGCGTGTCTTCAGCATCTGCCTGAGGTCCTGATCAAACGCGAGTACCGCGGGCTGATCCAGTGTTGCCGCGACGCCAGCACTGGCACGTATTCGGCCACGCCAGGCCTCATGGCTGTAAACCGCTGGTCACCAGGCCGCCGAGGCGAGAGAACAGGCTGTCGGGGAATCCTGCCCGGTAGGCCAGGTAATCAGCAGCCGTCCTGCCAAAATCGACATGTTCTATCGGTGCTTTCATCGCAGGCCTCCGTACTTGCATTTCCTGCCGAGTATAGGCGCATTGCAACGAACCATGGGTCCGGAATACTTATCTGCTGATCATGCCAGCTGAACGCCAGGCAGGTGTGGATCTGTCGGTTTGACTAGGAGGTGACCATATCCCAAACTCTCAGCTGCATTTCAACCGACGAGATCTATGCACAGTCACGCACACCCGCAGGGCCACGGTCATCATCACGATCATAGTCATGGCGGACATGACCATAACCCGGACTTCAGGAATGCCAGCTTCAGCTTTGTCGTGGCCGTGGTTGCAAACCTGGCTTATACGGCTGTAGAGGGGGGATATGCCCTGTGGGCGGACTCTGCGAGCCTGCTGGCTGATGCCGGTCACAATCTATCGGATGTGCTTGGCCTGCTCCTGGCCTGGGGTGCTGCTTACCTGGCAACCCGTTCGAGCAGCGACCACTACAGTTTCGGATACCGCAAAACCACCATCCTGGCCGCGCTGACCAACGCCATCATCCTGATCTGTGCCTCCGGGTTTATTGCCTATGAGTCGCTGGAAAAACTGCTGAATCCAACGCCGGTTTCAGAGGTTGCGATCATGGTGGTTGCCGGCATCGGCATCGTGGTGAACGCGGGGACCGCCATGCTGTTCATGCGTGACAGCAAAACGGATCTCAATATGCGAGGCGCGTATCTCCACCTGGCCTATGATGCCCTGATTTCTGTTGGCGTTGTGATTTCGGGGGCGCTGATGCTCATGACCGGCTGGCTGTGGGTCGATGGTCTTGCGGGCCTGCTGATTGTGATCGTGATCGTCCTGGGCACCTGGAGCCTGCTCAAAGACAGCGTTGACCTGATCCTGGATGCCGTACCCCAGCACATCGATCGCCAGGCAGTACACGATTACCTGGCCGCTATCGATGGCGTGCGCGAGGTTCACGATCTGCATATCTGGGCCATGTCTACCCAGGAGACTTCACTGACAGCCCATCTCGTGATGCCGGAAAACACCTTGTGGGAAGTGGAAGAGGGGTACAACCGTATCGGCGAGGCCCTGAAGAAGAAATTCTCGATTCATCATGTGACGCTGCAGGTCGAGCGCGACTTTACCTGTGCCACCCAGGACTGCGACTGATGTCACGCTTCTCTGATGTTCGTCTTAAGGCCAGTTTTCCCCGGCCCATGGAACCAGTGCCGCTGGATGAGCCGGTGCCGGTCGATGAACTGCCAACACCGGCTCTGATCATTGACCTGGACATCTTTAATGCCAATCTGAACAAGATGCAGGGTTACCTGGATGAACAGCAGATCGCGCTGCGTGCACATACCAAGATGCACAAGTGCCCGCATATCGCCCGCCAGCAGGTTGAGCTCGGGGCAAGAGGCGTCTGTGCCGCGAAAATCAGCGAGGCAGAGATCATGTGCGAGGCGGGCATTGATGATGTGCTGGTCACCTCGCCAGTGGTCACGCCCGAAAAGCTCGAGTGGTTCATGACACTGCGTGAACAGTACCCGGGCCTGAAGATCGTCGTTGATGATGCGGCTGTGGCGGCGTCTCTCCAACGGATGGCAAAGGATCGCCAGTGCAGCCTGGATGTCTTTATCGATATCGATCCGGGCATGGGACGGACCGGCATCGAGGCAGGGGAACCTGCGCTCGCCCTGGGCAGGCTGGTCGCGGATGCCTCGCATCTGAACCTGGCGGGTCTGCAGATGTATGCGGGCAACTGCATGCACATAGAAGGTCACCACGCCCGCCGTGAAAAATACACACGGGTTATGGAAAAGGGCCTGCAGACCCGGGAGCTGTTTGACGCAGCCGGTATCGATATCCCCGTTTTTTCAGGCGGTGGAACCGGAACCTACGATATGGAAAGTGACCTGGGGCTGCTGACGGAACTGCAGGCCGGATCCTATGCGTTCATGGATATCGAGTACCGGGATATTGGCGGTGTGGATGCGAGCGGGAAGTTTGAGGACTTCCGTGTGTCGCTCTTTGTCCTGGTCACGGCGATCAGCAAACCCCAGTCGCGACTGATTACCGTCGACGGGGGGTTCAAGGTGTTCGCCTCTGACAAGATGGCACCGGAGTTCCGGGATGTGGAAGGCGTGGTCTTTCACTGGGGTGGTGACGA
>JAQCAK010000334.1 GCA_027621895.1 Pseudomonadota bacterium
CAGGAGTCCATCGAGACGCCCGGAGGCGGATTGTCCCAGCCGCGGGTCATTGATGACGGCCGCCACCTGGAGCGCGGTGCTGTTCAGTTTACCCACAGCATCGGCGATTCCCTGCCCCCGGCAGCCAGCGAAAGGAACCCGCACCTGGCGGGCAAGGGATTTCAGGCAGTGGCCATTTCCATGATCATGCACCCCAGGAACCCCCATGTGCCCACGTTTCACGCAAACCTTCGCTTTTTCCTGGTGGACCAGTCCCACTGGCATTTTGGTGGTGGCTTTGATTTAACGCCCTTCTATCCCCAGGCCGAGGATGTCCTGCACTGGCACCAGGTAGCCCGGGCTGCCTGCGAGCCCTATGGCGACGATCTGTATGAGCGATTCAAGGCCTGGTGCGATGACTACTTCTACCTCTCCCACCGCCAGGAACCCCGGGGCGTCGGAGGATTGTTCTTTGACGACTGGATGGAAGGCGGATTCGAGCAGAGCTTCGGCCTGACCAAAAGCATCGGGGACAGCATCCTGCCCGCCTACCTGCCCATATTCGAACGGCGAAAAGAGACGCCCTATGGTGATCGGGAGCGGGAGTTTCAATTGTACCGCCGGGGCCGTTATGCCGAATTCAACCTGGCCATCGACCGGGGTACCCGCTACGGGATTCAGTCAGGCAGGCGCATCGAATCCGTCCTGGCCAGCATGCCGCCCATGGCCATCTGGAAGTACAACTGGTCGCCGGAACCCGGATCAGCCGAGGCGGTTCTTTATGACGACTACCTCAGGCCCCGGAACTGGCTGAAAGAGTTACAGGCATGATGCACGCGGACGATCCCCTGGGTACGAGCAAACTGCCGGATGTGGGCACCACCATCTTCACGGTGATGTCGAAGCTGGCTGCCGACCACAATGCCATTAACCTGTCCCAGGGCTACCCGGATTTTCCGGTACCCACGGCCCTGGTCGACAAGCTGGATGAGTACACCCGCCGGGGCGAAAACCAGTATCCACCGATGCACGGTATCCCCTACCTGCGCGAGCAGATCGCGTTGAAAACCAGGCGCTGCTATGGCGAAACCGTGAACCCGGAAACCGAGATCACCGTGACCTCGGGTGCAACCGAGGCGCTGTTCGTGGCGATTCACGCCATCGTCGACCGGGATGACGAGGTCATCGTGTTTGATCCGGCCTACGATGCCTACGACCCCGCGATCAGGCTTGCCGGGGGGATCGTCCGGCATCTGCCCCTGCAGGGGCCTGACTTTGCCATCGATCCCGACAGGCTGCGTGGTGCCGTGAACCAGAAGACCCGCGCGATTATCGTGAACAGTCCCCACAATCCGACCGGCGCAGTCATCAGCCGCGAGGATCTCGATCTGCTGGCCTCGGTCACCGATGGCACGCGGATTCTGGTGATCAGTGACGAGGTTTACGAACACATGGTGTTTGATGGTGCAGGCCACCAGAGTCTGCTGACGCACCCGCAGCTGCGAATGCGGGGCTTTGTGGTTTCCTCGTTCGGCAAGACGGTTCACGCCACTGGCTGGAAAGTCGGCTACTGTATCGCACCGCCTGCCCTGACCCGCGAGTTTCGCAAGGTACACCAGTTTGTCACCTTCACCACGCATACCCCGACGCAATGGGCACTGGCGGATTTTCTTGAACATCATCCTGAACACGACCAGCAGCTATCCGGGTTTTACCAGCGAAAGCGAGATCTGCTGATCAGCGAACTCGCCGACACGGGCTTTTCCCTGTCGCCCAGTGCCGGTACCTATTTCCAGCTGCTGGATTACCAGGGATTGTCAGACCAGCCGGACACAGCGTTCGTGGAATATCTGACCTGTGAAATCGGGGTCGCGGCCATACCGGTATCGGTCTTCTACCGGGAACCACCGGACCAGCAGCTAATCCGGCTCTGTTTCGCCAAGCATGACGACACCCTGAAGGAAGCAGCGGCCAGACTGCGGAGGCGATTCCCGTGACCCGTGTCAGACTGCTCCAGACGGAACTGACCTGGGAAGATCCGGCGGCCAATCGCGCTCGCTTCAGCGGATGGCTGGCGGAAGGGGGTGAAAACTGCCTCCAGGTGCTGCCCGAGATGTTCTCGACGGGTTTTTCCATGGCCTCAGAGCGGCTGGCAGAACCCATGGATGGCGAAACCGTGGGCTGGATGCAGAACCAGGCCGACAGGCTCCAGAGCCCTTTGTGTGGCAGTGTGATCATCCAGGATGGCGGTTATTACAATCGGTTCCTCTACTGCGAACCCGGCCGCCCCCCCGTGACTTACGACAAGCGGCACCTGTTCCGCATGGCCGATGAGCACACCCATTACGCACCGGGCGATCGCTGTCCCGTCTTCGAATTTGATGGCCTGCGTTTCAAACCCCAGGTCTGTTATGACCTGCGATTTCCTGTTTATGCCCGCAACCGGGGCGATTATGACGTCCTGATTTACGTGGCTAACTGGCCCGCCACAAGGCGGGAGCACTGGATTACCCTGCTCCGGGCCCGGGCCATTGAAAACCTCTGTTATGTCGTGGCAGTCAATCGGGTCGGTACAGACGGCAATGGCATCAGCTACAGCGGCGATTCCTGCGTTGTGGATTTTCGGGGCGAAACACTGCTGGATCTGGGCAACCGGGAGGCGGCTGCAGACATACGACTGGACAAGGCTGCGCTCGAAGAATACCGGGAAGCCTTTCCTGCCTGGCAGGACGCGGACGACTTCAGACTTCTACCACCGTAACCGAAGGCAGGTTCCGCTGTCCTTCACCATGAAATCCCCTGACCAGCAGGACATACTGGCCCTCGATCGCCAGGCCCATCTCGATTGCGCGCAACCTGACCAGTTCGTTGGGGTTCTCAGTGCCCACAGCATCATCCAGCACGGGTACCACGCCCCAGTGGAGACAGAGCTTGCGACAAACGGCCGGATCATGGGTCATGGCCACGACCGGTGACGCGGGCCGGGCAGTTGCCGCGATCTCAGCGGATTTCCCGCTGCGTGTCACGACCATCACAGCGCGGGCCATCAGGTCCCGGGACATGCGCGAAGTGCTCTGTGCGATGACCGACCAGAGCGGTATCGGTGGTTTCAGCTGAATGGGGAGTCGGCCATATTCCCCGGAGCTCCACAACTGGGCCTCGGTCTGGCGGGCGATTCGGTCCATCATCCTGATGGCTTCCAGCACGTGCTCACCCACGGCGGTTTCCGCCGACAGCATCACGGCATCAGCACCGCTTTCGACCGCGAGGGAGACATCTGTCACCTCGGCACGGGTGGGTCTGGCATTCGATATCATGGATTCAAGCATCTGGGTCGCAACGATGATGGGAATACCCGCCACACGCGCCATGTTGATCAATTGACGCTGGGCCCAGGGCACCTGCTCAGGCGGCAGTTCAACACCCAGGTCGCCCCGGGCAATCATCA
The DNA here is from genome assembly GCA_027621895.1 of Pseudomonadota bacterium. GTDB lineage: Bacteria > Pseudomonadota > Gammaproteobacteria > Pseudomonadales > Azotimanducaceae > UBA9659. The sequence continues at coordinate 3,428 of JAQCAK010000334.1, forward strand.
CTGCATCAGTGACATCCAG
>JAQCAK010000335.1 GCA_027621895.1 Pseudomonadota bacterium
GCTTTGCTTGTCGGCATCTTTGACATTCTGGTTCTTGTCCGGGCTGTTCACGTCGAGACCGATTTCCTTGACGAAGGTCGCAGTCACGATAAAGAAGATCAGCATGATGAACACGACGTCCAGCATGGGGGTCAGATCAATTTCGCTTTCTTCTTCAGGTTGCTGGCCAAGGACTCTGCGCACGCTTTTTTCTCCGGAACTGTCGTTCGTTCTGCTGTTCTTTTAATCTTTGCTTGCCGTCGTAGCTGATCTTATGAAGCAATCTTCTGGAACCAGCTGAGCGGAAGCATACCACCGGTCTCAGTTGTTGACCACCTTGCTGACGGTCGTGTAATGAAGCCCCAGATGGTCCCCGATTTCCATCAGGGTATAGCCGTGATCCAGGTGGGCTTTCTTGATCAGGCCGTTTCTTTCAAAGCGGGTTTTTTCTTCCACTTTTTTGAAGATGGCACTGAGAGACCAACGCCGCCTGGCCGCTTTAGGGCCACGTTTTGACAGCTTCTCTCCCTGAAGGATCGGCTGCATTTCGTTCAGGAAACCCGGGGTTCCGAGCAGCACCTGGTTGATACGCTGTTCGAGTGGCGAGGCCGAATCAAGCCCACCCTTGACGTAATCCCGGTACTTGCGCTGCGCTTCCTTTTCACGCTTGCCAAAAGATCCAAGCACGTCATCACAGAACAGGAACGCCGGTTTCTTCACCTGGCCTGCCAGTGATCGATAGCTGCTCCATTTAAAGGACGCATAATTGGCGCCCTCCTGCAGACGAGCGGGGTTGGTCACGACATGGCGACAGACGGGCAGCAGGTAACTGCTTTTTTCCAGCAGTATGCCTTTGAAACGGCCCTGGAAAACCGGTCCTTCCAGACCATGGCGTCTATTCACGTGCTGGGTGTAGACGCCATTGAGTTGACGCATACCCCTTGAAAGATTCGCCTCGGGTATTTCAACGACGAGATGATAGTGGTCATCCATCAGGACATAGCTGTGGAGCAACCAGCCAAACCGGTCAACGACATTCTCCAGAACGTTAAGAAAAACGGCCCTGTCCTCATCGTCCTTGAAGACATTTTGTGATTCCTGGGTGCTGTTCTGACTTTGACTATTCCTGCCATTGTTCCCGCTTCGGCTGGTGACGTGATAGACCGCACCGGGAAACTCGATTCGAACAGGTCTGGACATAAACTGCGTATTCTTGATTCTGGTTCGACGGGTGTTTTTGCTCTTTTTGTTTCCCTGCAACTGTCCATGCCAGACAGAGGCACAGACCCGACCAGGACAACAATCAGTCGGAAAAACAGGGAAGAAAATATTACAGCCGCTGGCTTGGGTGAACAAGGAATTTTTACCCGAATTAGAAAAAACGTCCCTTGACCTCGACACTTTTGTGTTAGTACCTTCGGTGAGTTCTACTGTTTTCACCCGACATTCACATTGAGAAGAGGTAACCAAACATGGCTGTAGACAAGTTTCCGATAGAGGCAGGACACATCATGATGTTCGCTCGGTCGATCGGTGATGCGAATCCCATTTACTACGATGAAGAATATGCCGGCAAGACGGAACCTGGCGCCGTCATTGCTCCACCCACTTTCGTGCAATCGAGCGCACAGTTTAACCCCGACTACTTTCTGCGACCAAAGATCGGTGAAGAATGGTTCGGTTCAGCCAAGGGACCCACCGGCATTACAAGCAAGAAAGAAGGCGGTGGCGGAGGTGGCGGCGGCGGTCTGCATGCCGAACAACACTATGTTTATCACCGGACACCCAGGGCGGGTGATGTACTGACAGCAACCGTCAAGCCAGGCAAGTCCTGGGAAAAGGAAGGTCGCCGTGGTGGCAAACTGATGTTCAGTGAATCGGTCACCGAATACCGTGACCAGCATGGTGAACTGGTTGTAACCGCGACGGGTGTCGGTGTCAGAACCGAGAGACCCGCGACTTCAGGCGACAGTTAAGGAGAATCGACATGGCATTAAAAGCAAGTGAACTGAAGGTCGGTGACAGCTACCAGGAAGAAGTCTGCAATAACCTGTCAAGGACGCAGATTGTCATGTACGCGGGCGCCTCTGGCGACTACAACCCGTTGCACACCGATGAGATCTTCACCACCCAAATCGCAGGATACCCGTCAGTTTTTGCCCACGGCATGCTGTCCATGGGCATGACCGGTCGAATGCTGACCAACTATGTCGGTGATGGCAGACTGACCTACTACGGGGTTCGTTTTACGTCCCAGGTATTTCCCGGCGCAACCCTGACCGCAAAAGCAACCGTGACCGATATCCGCGATGAGGACGGCGATAAGATTGCCGATCTCGAGATATCCACCACGGACGGTGAGGGTACCGAAGTCATCAAGGGCAAGGCCTCTGCAAGGCTGGATCCCTGAAGTCACCGGTCAGGGGGCGTTTCAGCGCCCCCTGACCGCTTCAACCACAATGCCGGGCGTCAGCATCTGGGGCAGTATTTCCGCCTCGTCAGCACCCTCGCGATAGAACAGGTATAGCGGCACACCGCTGCGCCCATGTGATTCCAGTGCCCGGGTGATCTCCGGGTCCTCGTTCGTCCAGTCTCCCTTAAGGTAGGTCACGCCTTCCTCAGCAAACACCCTCTTGACCGCTTCACTGTCAAGGGCATTCAATTCGTTGACCTTGCAGGTTATGCACCAGGCTGCAGTGAAATTGACAAATACCGGACCCGCCTGACGAGCCTCGGCCAGCACCTCGACCGAATAGCTGCCAGCCGGAAACCCTCCCTCTCGGGTGACTGTCGTGGTGACTTGCTGCTGGACCGAAGGCAGGCTGACCAGGAGGTAACCCGACACCGCAATCGCCGTCAGTACCAGGGGCCAGCGAATCGCCGGCGTCGTGAAGACAGCGTTCGACCACAGCGCAAATCCCAGGGCCAGGGCACCGGCCAGTATCTGCATCATGCCGGTGGCGCCAACCTGCACGCCCAGCACCCAGGCAAGCCAGATCATGGACGCCAGCATCGGGAATGCCAGCAGCTGACGCAATATTTCCATCCAGCGACCGGGCCTGGGCATTCGCCTGACCAGACCCGGCGACAGTGACAGCAGCAGCAGAGGCAACGCCATGCCGACACCCAGAGCGGCAAAGACCAGCACGGTCGTCATGAGAGACTGTGTCAGGGCGAAACCGACCGCCGCGCCCATAAAGGGGGCGGTACAGGGTGCCGCAACAACCGTTGCCAGAACGCCGGTAGCGAAAGACCCGGCGTACCCGCCCTGCCCCGTTCCCGCGGACCCAAACTGCATCAGTCGGGTACCTATCTCAAAGACGCCCAGCAGATTCAGCGCGATTGCCAGGAACAGGTAAACAAGCGCCCCAACCACCAGGGGAGATTGCAACTGGAAACCCCAGCCGATCACCTCGCCACTGGATCGAAGCAGTACCAGCAACAGCGCGACAACAATAAAACT
>JAQCAK010000336.1 GCA_027621895.1 Pseudomonadota bacterium
GTCAACGTGCTGGCTGAAACCGGCGCATTGTAGACATAGACCCAGGCGGTCTGCTCGGGCCTGATCAGGGGCAGCTGCCTGCGCAGATAGAGCGACGCTGCATCATCCCCGGGGACGCACTCCTCGTATTCGTCCAGGATGGCCAGGACGGCCGGGTCCAGTGTCTGGAAGAGTTCCCCCTTGACGATGCCATCGCCGGCAGTCAGGCCAGGGTAGTCTCCCAGATCGTGCAGATTGCCCGCCAACTCGCAGCGGCAGACGAAACGGGTCCTGTGCCGCAGACCCAGTTCATCCAGGATGCTGAACTGCCGCATCAGAGAGCCATAGAAGACAACGTACGAATTCAGGTCATCGGATTCGTGCATAACAACTGCCGATTAAACCAGCAGGAATTCCTTGAACGGGCCACGCATACAGTGATTCGACGCCATGGAGCTGGAATAAGCGCCACCATTGATCAGCGCGAGGTACTTCTGTCCGGTCATGTCCGGCAGGACGGCGTCCTCGTACCAGATATCCAGGGCCTCATTGATGTTGCCAGCCACATGATATTGACGTGATTCCTCATTCGCCAGAACCAACGGCACCGGCAGGAAGGGCAAGTCATAGTAAGCAGGCTCCGGGGCAATATTGAATCCCGCATCAACACCCAGGAACGTCGTGTCCTTCTTGGTTTCCAGGTAGGTGATCCCCAGCAACAGCAGGCCCGCATCTTTAAGCAGGTAGTCACCGGGCTCGATTTCAATATGCAGTCCGGAATCCCCGAACTGTCGCTTCAGGACGGCCGCCCATCGGTTCAGATCAAGTGGTTGATCCGATTCCAGGTGCGGGACACCAAGACCGCCACCCACGTTTACCCGACTCAGGTTATCGCAGCGGGAGATAAACCACTGGCAGGCCTCCAGGATGGATTCCCAGTAGGTCAGCTGTGGTGTCAGATAGCCGCAGCCGGTGTGGAAATGAATCTTGGTGACGGTCAGGTCATGCTCGGCCGCAACGGCCAGCGCCTCGTCGAACTGTTCCCGATACACCCCGAATTTCGTGACCGTGGAACCCGCGTACTGCAGCTTTTCATTGGCCTCTCGGCTGATACCCATACCGGGATTCACCCGGATGCCAATCTCGCTGCCGGGCTTAAGCTCGCCCCAGCGACGAATAGCATGGATCGAGTCGCAATCGAAAAACAGACCGTCATAACGCGCCAGGGTTGAAAAATCCAACTCGGACAGACTACCGGCCGTGAAGGATATGTCTGCCGGTGCAAAACCGCAGCTGACAGCCAGTTCCACTTCGGCAGGGGAACAGGCGTCTATGCCACAGAGACCGGTTTGCTTCAGATTGGCCAGCAGTGGCGCGAAACGATTGGCTTTCATGGCGAACAGGATTGAGAACCTGTCCGCCAGCCCGACTTCGTTCAAACTCTGGTGGAGCCTTTCCAGGTTGGCCCTGACACGATCCAGGGAATACACAAAGCTGGGGGTACCAAACTGGGCTGCCAGCCTGCTGACACTATGGCCTGCAAAAACCAGCTCGTCCTGCTGATAACCGAGGTCCTCCCGTTCCCACCAGAGAGGCGCTTTTCCGTTCCCCACTAAGACTGCGCCATCTGCAGTTGATCAGCTTCGCGACCAGCTTCCATCAAGTGGATGTAGGGCGCTTCCTTCCTGCCGGTGATGACACCGCGGCATTCTGGTGCGCCACAGGAACAGATGAACTGCTTGTAAAGCGTGTCCTCGGTTTCTGCATAGTCCATGTAGAGATAGCTGTTGGCCGGGATATCGGTCAGTGCCGTCAGCGTGAACTTCTTCATGTCCAGGGACACGTTCGGGGCACAGGAATGCAGCAGGAAGCCGGTAAAGTACGTGTCGTACAGGTGCTTCTTCCTGGTGATCTGCAGCGTGTGCTGCCTGACTTCCGGGACGATTTCGCCGGCAACCCGGGCCAGCAGTTCACCCGCCTTGAAACTTCGATAGGTGATGACTCCATAGCCATTGGTATCGTCCTTTCTGACGACAGCGAAATCAGTAGATTTTGGGTACAGCGGGTCCTCACCGAAAGAGTGCGGGTAAAGCATATTGGAGATCTCCACAAAAAATTGCTTGATTATCGGAACCGCAGCAATACAGGAGTATGCTTAAGGGTGATAACGCGCTTTATACTGCCTTTCGGGGGTCAGACCAAACATTAATTGGGCTGGCAACGAAAAATTTTTTTGGGACCTAAAAAAATATATCTATCGGCCCATGATCGAACCGGAGCCAGGTGTCTGTGCGATCCTGCAAATCAGGCAAACGGGCTCCTTCCACCCTCGCCACAGCCGCCGAAGGACGGCAGCCCTGTCGCAAATCCTCTTGATCGAACGTCAAAAACATTGTGCAATGGCGCGCCCTGATTATCTGCTTCAGGGCAAGAGACGCAGGACCCGTCAGCAACGGGCAAAGCCCATTCCAAACCAGACATCGCGGCATTCACCATGATCGCAACAACGGTTCGCCTGTTTCCACCAGAAGCCCTGCGAGGCCTCGCAATAATCAGCCCGCCACTGGCCTATGCCACCCTGATGCTCGCGGCACCGCTGCTGCTCGTTTTCACCCTGAGCCTCTGGACCCAGGATTTTATCGCCCTGGATCGCACCCTGACGCTCGACAACTATGCCCAGGCTTTCTCAGATCCACTGTACCGTTTACTGATGGCCCGATCCCTGGCGGTCGCGGGGATAGTTACCGTGGTCACCGTGATCCTGGCCTACCCCATCGCCTATTACGTGGCTTTCTATGCCAGGGACAGGGCAGCCTTCTGGCTCCTGCTGATCACCATTCCTTTCTGGACCAGCTATCTCGTCAGGATATTCCTGTGGAAAGTGATACTGGGATACAACGGCGTCCTGAACAGCAGCCTCATGGGGCTGGGTTTTATTGATGAGCCACTGACTTTCATTCTCTACAACGTCAATTCCGTGGTGATCACCCTCGCCCATGCCTGGGCCCCCTTCGCCATCCTGCCCCTCTACGTGTCACTTTCAAGGATCGATATCAGCCTGCTTGAGGCGGCCCGCGACCTGGGCGATGGCCCCCTGCGCAGATTCTTAAGAATCACCCTACCACTATCCATGCCGGGTATTCTCGCGGCTGTATTGATCGTGTTCATTCCCACGGTGGGCGACTACGTGACGCCCAGACTGCTGGGCGGCAGCAACGGACTGATGATTGCCAATATGATCGAGATCCAGTTTGGCAAGGCCAACAATGCGCCGTTGGGGGCCGCACTGGCCTGCTCCGCGATGCTGATTGTCGCGTCGATCTCTATCGTGATGACCCGGCTGGGTCGCCGGTTTACTCGCCAGGACGAGCCATCATGAATCGAACCTCAAGGGGGCTGTTTCTTTATGCGGTCTGTTACCTGGCCTTTCTTTACGCACCGATCCTGCTGCTACCGATCT
>JAQCAK010000337.1 GCA_027621895.1 Pseudomonadota bacterium
AGGGTCGACGGGCCAGTCGAGGGTGACGATGGTGTTGTGGTGGGCTGGCTGGCGATGCTCGAGCGATAGAAGGCAGCGGGGGTATTGATCTCGGTGAGCTGGCCGCCGGCAATCAGCAGGTAGCGCTGGGCGATGTTCTCCACGAAGCGGCGGTCGTGTGACGTGATGATCACGGTCGCTTTGGATTCCAGGATCTGGTGTTCCAGTTCTTCCTTGCCCTGGATATCGATATGGTTGGTGGGCTCATCCAGGATCAGAAAGTTTGGCTGGTTCATTCGCATGATCAGGAACATCAGCCGGGCGCGCTCCCCGCCGGAGAGCACCGCAACTTTCTTGTCCAGGTCCTGGTAGGGGAAGCCTGCTTTTATCAGGGCAGCGGTCAGGGCTGAATCCGGGCCACCGCACTGCTCTCGCAGGGTTTCTGTCAGGCCGAACGCCGGGTCCAGTCGCTGCAGTTCCTGGTCGTAGTAGCCGATGTCGCAGCGCGGGTTGAAGCGGATGCCATCGCCTTCCGGGTTGATTTTGTACTGGTTCATGATCCTGTTGATCAGGGTCGTCTTGCCGGCACCGTTATGTCCCAGCAGCGCGACCCGGTCGCCGGGCCGGATCATCATGTCCTCGATATGTAACAGGCGGGTCCCATCAGGGGCGGTGATATCACACTGCTCGATATGCAGCATCCGGTTGGCCTGGGCACTGCCGACATCGAGTTCGAGTTTCAGGCCGGAACCCCGGCTGACGAACGTCTGCTCGTCACGCATCCGTTCGATGCGTTTCTCCATGTTCTTGGCCTTGCGGGCGATCTTCTCGTTGTCGTAAACCTTGCCCCACTGGGCCAGCCGGTGGGCACTCGCCTCCAGGCGCCGGATCTGTTTTTCTTCCTGTTCCCTGGCCGCCAGTGCGGCAGCATCCTGCTCATCCAGTGCCTGTCGCGCGGCCGAGTAGGGCAGGCTGAAATGATAAAGACGTTCGTCCCGCAGGAAGACGGTCTGGTCGGTCACCGAGTCGAGGAATTCACGGTCGTGGGAGATGACCAGGAATGCGGCGTTCATCGACCGCAGGCAGTTCTCGAAGATCACCAGGGTTTTCAGGTCCAGGTGGTTGGTGGGCTCATCGAACAGGATCAGGTTGGGCATGAGGATGGTTGCCCGGGCGAACATCAGGCGGTTCTGCTGGCCGCCGGACAGGTCCTCGACCCGGTGGCCGAATTCCCGTTCTTCGAACCCGAGGCTGACCAGCAATGCTTCTGCCTCGTGGCGGCGGGCCAGCTGGTCTTCCAGTGGCAGCCTGTCGGTGAGTGCGTCCAGCAGGGTCATGGGATTCAGCGCGGGGTCGATAAACTGTTCGACGACACTCAGGTGCAGATCGCGGTTGCGGGCGATATCACCCTGGTCCGGTTCCTCCTTGCCCGTGAGGATCGACAGCAGCGTGGATTTGCCGGATCCGTTGTGGCCAACGAGTCCAATGCGGTCACCGGTATTGATGGTCAGGTCAATATCCCTGAACAGTGTCCTGGTGCCCATCGCATGGGATACCCGAAGGCATTGCAGCAGCGGTTGCATGTCGACGCCTGATTCGCCCCTTCATTCCAGTGGGACAGTTTACCTTAAGGAGATTATTCCCACGGCCACGGGCCGGAGAGACCCTGGTTGGCCAGGAAACTGGCCAGTTGCTCAAGGTTGAATGGCCAGCCCAGCTCCGCATCGGCCAGGCTGATGACCGGAATACGGATGCCGTAGCGTTCCATGAGGTTCTCGTCGTCTGCGATTTCGATGGATTCGATCTCCAGCGGGTGACCGTTGGCCTGCAGATACTGGAGCATGGCGTGGGCTTCTTCACACAGGTGGCAGCCGAGGGTCGTATACAGCGAGACTTTCATTCCGCCGTGTCGGGCAGGCCGAAAAAGGCCCTGGCGGTGGCCGTGGTCGCGGCGGCCAGCTGTTCGTCGCTTTCCTGGCGGCAGCGGGCCACGGTCTCACACACCCAGGTCAGGTTAGCAGGCTCGTTCCTGCGGGTTTTGGGTTTGGGTTGCATGTTGCGCGGCATCAGGTAGGGGGAGTCTGTCTCGATCATCAGCCTGTTCGCAGGAATTGCCGGGACCAGCTCCAGCAGATGGGTGCCGCGACGCTCGTCGCAGATCCAGCCGGTGATGCCGATGTGGCAGTCAAGATCGAGATAGGCATACAGTGCCGGCTTCTCGCCGGTGAAACAGTGCACCACGACCGGCCCCAGGTCGTCGCGGTAGGCATGCAGTATCTCCGCAAAGCGCGGGTAGGCATCCCGTTCGTGCAGGAACATGGGCAGGCCTGTCTCGATCGCAAGTTCGATATGCTGCTCGAAGGATTTTTCCTGGATCGGCCGGGGGCTGATATCGCGGAAAAAGTCGAGGCCCGTTTCTCCTACCGCCTTGACCCGCTCCAGGGTCAGCAGGTCTCTCAACTGGGAGAGCACCGAAGCCGTGGTTTCTGCCGCGTGGTGCGGGTGGATGCCCGCGGTGGCGTAAAGGGTTTCGTGCCGCTCCGCGAGTTTTGCGGCTTCCACACTGCCCTCGGCGGAAGCACCGGTCACCACCAGCTGTGCGACACCGGCCTGGTGGGCGCGCGCCAGGACCTCATCAAAGTCAGGTTCGAAAGATTCGTGGGTCAGGTTGGCACCGATATCGATCAGCATGGAACTACTTTTTTGCAAGCCTCAGAATTTCACGGGATGTGCGGGCGCGAGAGTATAGCCATGCGGCGGCCTGATTCAAACTCAGCCCGGTGCCGGCTCCTGTTCCTCAGCAGCCGGTTCTGGAGGCGTCTCGCCCAGGCCCTTCAGGCCGGAGATCTGCTGGGCGGAAAAATAATCCCGCTCATGGGCATACAGCAGTGGCTGGAACTCTTCCAGCTGGCGGCTGTAGATCGTCGAGAACATCAGAATATTCTGGACGTAGCCACGGGTTTCAGAGAAGGGGATCACCTCGATCCAGACGTCGAAGGGGATGGTCGGGTCCAGCCAGCGATCGACCCGGCCCGGGCCGGCGTTGTAGGCGGCCGAGGCCAGGATACGGTTGTTGTTGAAGCGACGCAGCATGCTGCCGAGATAGTGACTGCCCAGTTTGATATTCAGGTCAGGCTCCCACAGCCGGGTGTTGTCGCTGTAGCTGACACCGATGCCGCGAGCGACCAGTTGTGCCGTGGAAGGCAGCAGCTGCATCAGGCCGAGGGCACCGGCACCTGATCGGGCATCCGGCATGAAGGCGCTTTCCTGTCGGGCGATGGCCATGCTCCAGGGAACCGGGATGTTGGCGCGCTGGGCGTGGGCCAGAAAATTGTCGCGGTAGGCCACCGGGAAACGAAAATCCAGCTGGTTCCAGTGTTCGGCGTCATCGTTGGCAGCGTCGATCATCGACTGGATGGCGGCCTTGTACCAGCCCCAGCGCAGCGCCAGTCGGGC
>JAQCAK010000338.1 GCA_027621895.1 Pseudomonadota bacterium
TGGTCGGCCTGGTCCTGGGCGTGCCACTGGCCTACGGGGTCCCGACCGTGATGGCGGTGGTGGCCGAGCTGTCGGGTTTCAGCATTGTTGAAGGGACCTACTTTGCGCAAATACCGACGGATGTGCGCCTGCCGGATATTCTCGTGATCGCGCTGGTCAGCCTGCTCATCAGTATGGCCGCGACGATCTATCCGTCAGCCAGGGCTGCTCGTCTTGAGCCTGACCGGATTCTCAGATACGAGTGATCTCTCCGGCCTTGCGCTGTCGTCGCCGGCGTCGATAGCGGGCCACGCGCCATCGAAAATAGAGCTGGATGAACAGGAAGCCGGCGAGTCCCGAAACCAGGCCGCAGACAACAGAGCCGAACAGCAGGGGCTGCCAGACAATGGCCAGTTGATCGGTGAACCATTCAAAGCTGAAGCTGTCGGGCATTTCCAGGTGCGGCATCCCCATCAATGAAGCACCCACGCGGTAGGCGAAAAACATCATCGGCGGCATGGTCAGTGGATTGCTGATCCACACGATCGCCACGGCAAACGGGATGTTGCAGCGAACCCAGATGCAGATGAACACACAGGGGATCATCTGAAAGGGAATCGGCATGAAGCAGCAGATGCCACCGACCAGCGCGGCGAGAGAAAGCGATTGCCTGTTGAAATGCCAGAGATTGGACTCGAACATCACGTGCCCGAGGAACTGGAGCGATTTCATCGCTCTGAGCTGCTCCCGGGTGGGCAGATGTTTTTTGAACAACTTCATTGGACAGTCGCTGGTTCAACGGCAGGCCCATTATAGGCGGAAGATGGCACCGGTCGGGTAAAGACTGCATGGATATTGGGCGTCTTTCTGATGCCTGCCCAGGCCGGGCACCTTTACAGTTTCCGGATGGCCATACCGGCACTTGTCTTCGCGCTGACTCACTGTGTGCTCGTACGCCTGCCTGATCTGCCTGGCCCGGAACTACTGAGCGTGGCGGTTCCAGTGGCACTGGCGGGATGCCTGTACTCGCGAACGCGATGGCTTTGTGCCCTGGCGCTGGCGAGCTGGGTCGTCACCCTGGAGGTGGCAGGGGAGCGAGGGTTGCGAGTGTCCGTCGCCGAGCGTATCGAAGGACTGTACACGGGAAGAATAGAGGGGCTGCCTGTTCATGCCGGACCTTTCATCCGATTCGGTTTTCAGCCATCGCAGGGCGAATTGCAGGGACGACGGCTGAGTATTGTCTGGTACCAGGTCGAAGGGCAGCGCCAGCCTGTTCCGCGGGCCGGCGAGACCTGGCAGCTGCGATTGCGAATCTCGCCTCCGGGCGGATCGGTGAACGCCCGCGTCTTTGACTACGAGCAATGGCAGTTTGTGAAGCGGATTCACGGTCGCGGTCATGTGATGTCGTCAGCGGACAATGTGCGGCTGGCGGCTGCCGGTTTTTCAGTGGACGCGATGCGGGAGCGGATGCGTGACTTCCTGGCTACGCGGGTACCGGCCGATCAACTGGGCACTTTCCTTGCCCTGGCACTGGGGGACACCAGCGCGCTGACACAGCGCGATTGGCAGATCCTGAATGCCACCGGTACCACCCACCTGCTTATTGTGTCCGGTCTGCATGTAGGTTTCATCGCCATGCTCACGTTCGTTCTGTTGCGCCTGATCCCCGTGCCTTTCTCGATGACTGTGGTGCTGACGATGCTTGCCACCGGTGGCTATGCGCTGCTGGCCGGCTGGGGATTACCGGTTCAGCGGGCTTTTGTGATGACGAGCGTGTTTTTACTGGCGCGACTGATCCGGCGGAATACCGGCGTGTTTACCCAGCTGTTAGCAGCCCTGGTCCTGATCCTGCTGATGGACCCGCTGGCGTCGCTGGCCAGTGGATTCTGGCTGTCGTTCGGCGCTGTGGCTGTGCTGCTGGCAGGTCTTTCCGGGCTGCGCCTGGATACCTTCAGCCTGCGCGGGAAACTGGAGGGCGGGCTCCGCGCCCAGTTGCTGGTTTACGCCGGGCTGATGCCGCTGTTGGCCGCCCAGGTAGGCACAATCCCTTTCACTTCGATACTGGTCAATCTGGTGGCGATTCCTCTGACCGGGCTGGCTCTGGTACCAATGCTCTCGTCAGGTTTGCTGCTGGCAATGCTTGTACCGAATGCCGGCATTGAGTTGCTGCAGGTGACAGGTTTTGTGGCCTGGCAGCTCTGGCGGTTCCTGGCATGGTTTGCGGGGTTTCCCCTGGTTCTGCCGGTCTCGGGCCCCGGCATCCTGACCCTGTGTCTCGCGATCAGTGGTGCGTTGATCCTGTTACTGCCAGCAGGCCGGGGCCACCGCTGGATCGGGTTGCTGCTGCTGGCGACGTTACTGTTGCGTCCGGAACGTCTGCCCGCGGGAGATATGCGGGTCACCTTCCTGGATGTTGGCCAGGGGCTCGCTGTGCTGATCGAAACATCCACAGGTGCGACGCTTTATGACACGGGGCCGGCTTTCCCGGGCGGCTTCTCGGCAGCATCTCACATTATTCTGCCCACACTGCGGCAACGGGGGTACCGGCGACTGGAGGCCATGATCATCAGCCATGGCGACAACGACCATGCAGGTGGTCGTGAAATTCTCAGCAGCCAGTTTCCGGTACTGCGACAGATCGATACGCTGGACTGTGATGCCCGCTGGCAGCAGGATCAGGTGTACTTCAGGACTTTCAGCCTGCTTGAAAAAGCGAGCGATTCCAATGATGCGTCCTGCCTGCTGTACCTGGTGCACGGTGATGTCAGCCTGCTGCTCACCGGTGACATCGAAGCCCGTGGAGAGCAAGGGTTGCTGACACGCGGGCTGCCGCCGGTGTCTGTTCTGTCCGCACCGCATCATGGCAGCCGCACGTCTTCCTCGCCGGCGATGCTGAATCAGCTGCGGCCGGATCTGGTGGTGGTATCTGCAGGTTACGGCAACCGCTTTGGTCATCCCGATGCCAGGATTGTAGAGCGTTATCGGCGCCGCCACAGTCGGGTCATGGACACGGCGTTTGATGGCGCAGTCACGATCTACAGTAACAGCCGCTACATGACAGTTGAGTCTGCGAGAGCGACAATGGACAGGGTGTGGCGAATCCACCGGAGGTAATCATGGAAATACGACAAGGTACCCTGGAAGAAATGATGGCCATCAACCAGCAGATTGAGGAGTTCAACATGCCCTATGGCATGGAAGTCCTGCGGAATCGGCTGGCGGGACGAAACTGGCTGGGGCTGGTCGCCGAGGATCGACCGGGGTTGATCGGGTTCAAGCTGGGATACGAACTGGAGCCCGGTGTTTTCTACAGCTGGCTGGGAGGTGTACTGTCGCCGGACCGGGGCAGGGGAGTCGCCAGGGAGCTGCTCTACGAACAGGAACGCAGACTCAAGCGCATGGGATTCACCGAGGTCCGGGTTAAATCCAGGAACCGCTATCGGGGTATGGTCATGC
>JAQCAK010000339.1 GCA_027621895.1 Pseudomonadota bacterium
CGGAGCAGGACTCAGCCCAGGCGCGGGCCAGGGCCGAAGAGGAGTTCAGGGATCAGTAACCGGTTTGCGGGCAACGATATAGACGTTCTTGCCTGCCAGTCGCTGAAAGATCACTGACAGCAGCCGACTGAACGGAAAACAGACCCTGTCGTAAAAGATCAACAGGGGTTTCGACAGTCGGCCATCGGGACTGGACCTGAACCGGTCCATGAGGCTGAACAGCAGCGTCGCAAAATAGCCCAGAAAATCAGTATAGGCAGACTTCTCGACGACGAAACCCGCTCCCGCTACCACCTGCGTCAGGGAACGGCGGGTATACCGACGGTAGTGACCGACCAGGTCATCCATGCTGGTGCGAAGATGATCAAAGGCCGGCACATAGATAAACAGGCGGCCACCCGGTCGCAGCCGCCTGAAGATCGCCTCCATGGCAGCAGCATCATCCTCGATATGCTCCAGCACATTGAGGGAAAAGATGTAATCGAGATCCCGGCGACTGACCTCTTCGATATTCGCAACCACCTGGTATCCCTGGTCAGACAGCTGTTGCCTGGCCCGCCTATCAGGTTCGACACAGACGATCTCACCCGCCGGGAGATCGATTGCCGTGGTAAAGGTCCCGATGCCTGCCCCGAAATCAAGGGCGGTACGGCTGTCTGCCGCATGCTCGCGCACCAGTTGCCGGAGGTAGCCGTTATAGTTGACCGCATCCAGCATGACCTCGAGATTCTCGCTGCCTGTATATTGTTCACTCAAGAACACACCCTCGCCTGCTCTGGTTTAGCCGCACTATGGATCATTTTATTTCCCGGGATCCTGCCGATGCAGAATATTGATCACCGGTCAGAAAGCTGAATTCTGTCGTGTGACTGTACACCTCACCTGACCTGAGGATACACGATGGCTGCCATTCGGGATGGTTGGGCGAGTCCGGTAGAAACTGGGTTTCCAGTGCAATACCGGCAAAGGCAGGATAGGGAGCGCCGGACCGGTTGACGGTGCCTTCCAGCCAGCGGCCAGTGTACAACTGCAATGCGGGTTTGGTGGTAAATACCTGCAGTTTCAGGCTGTCATCGGGGGCAATCAGGCTCAGCGCCGGACGCGCCAGCAAGGGCGGATTCACCTGCAGCAGGAACGCGTGGTCATACCCGGCATCAGCCGACAGTGAGCCGATGACGCGACAGTGCCTGAAATCGAAAGGGGTCGCCTCAACAGATTGCAGCCCGCTTGCAGGGATGCCCTCTGCATCGACCGGCAGGTAATGATCCGCGTGTATCTGCAACTGGTGTTCCAGCCCCCGGCTGCCCCCGCTTGCATCAAGCAGGTTGAAGTAAGCGTGATTCGACAGGTTCACCGGTGTCGCGCTGTCGGTGGTTGCACGGTAGGTAACTTGAACCGTCTGCTGTGCAGTGACGGTGTATCTCGCTGAAGCTTGCAGGTTGCCGGGAAAACCCTGGTCACCGTCGGGAGACTCCAGTTCAAACAGGACAC
This sequence comes from Pseudomonadota bacterium, assembly GCA_027621895.1. Lineage (GTDB taxonomy): Bacteria > Pseudomonadota > Gammaproteobacteria > Pseudomonadales > Azotimanducaceae > UBA9659. The sequence continues at coordinate 1,492 of JAQCAK010000339.1, forward strand.
TGTGCGGCGTTCGCTCAGCCAGATGCCAGCAGCGGCGATCAAAACCGGACGGCCCGCCATGTAGTGTGTGACAACCCTGGTTGGTCTCGAGCCGGACAGGCCGGGACTCCAAAGTAAACTGTCCCCCGGCGATTCGATTCGCATAGCGACCCACCGTCGCGCCCATGTAACTGTTTGCAGTGCTGTTTGATGGAGTCGCGCCACCCAGCAGCACTTCGCGCCTGTCACCGCCAACGGGCACCTGGCAACTCAGCCAGCTGGCACCCATGGTCGAGCAGACGATTCGCAGGCCCTGCTCACCTTCGATCTCAATGCATTCCAATGGCGCAGAGGATCTGCCGGGCTGACCCTGCCTGTTCATATGGGCAGCAGTCCTGCACCCGCCGTCGGCTGGCAGCGATAGACTGTCTCCGTTAACCCGGTTGCAGATTCGTAACCGCTGCTGACCGCCTGCAGGACGTCAGCCTCGAGAGAACCGGGAACCAGCGCTACCACGCAGCCTCCAAAACCACCGCCGGTCATCCGCACACCACCCGCGTTGCCAATTACGCTTGCCACCAGGTTTACCAGGATGTCGATTTCAGGCACGGTGATCTCGAAATCGTTCTTCATCGAGACGTGGGAATCCGACATCAACTGGCTGATCAGGCCGAAGTCTGCCCGGCCAAGCGCGCTCGCCATCCGCCGGGTCCTGTCATTTTCGGTGATCACGTGGCGGGCCCGCTTGAATACCGTGGGATCCATGGCGCCAGCAGCCGCGTTCAGCTGGTCCAGGGTAGCGTCACGCAGCGCGTCCACCTCCAGGGACCGTGCTGCCAGCTCGCATTGCTGGCGACGTTCGTTATAGGCGCTGTCTACAAGACCGCGCTGCTTATGACTGTTGATGATCAACAGTGAAGCGCCGGCAGGCATGGGAACCGGTGTCGTTGCCAGCGAGCGACAGTCAAGCAGCAGGGCATGACCGGAAACCCCGGCAACTGAAATCATCTGGTCCATGATGCCGCAGCTGCAGCCGACGAAATCGTTTTCAGCCAGCTGGCCAATCCTGGCGAGATCACTCGCCGGGATACCGAGGTTAAACAGGCTATTCAGCGCCTGCGCGGTCGCCACCTCGAGAGACGCTGAAGAACTGAGACCCGCTCCCTGCGGGACATTCCCCGCAACCGCCAGGTCCGCCCCGCCCGGCTCAAAACCCATCGCCTGCATGGCAACCAGCACACCCCGGATATAGTTGGGCCAGGTTCGGACCGGGTCAGGGACAAGCGGTGCGGCCAGGTCGAACTCATCGGTCTGAAACTGCTGGTCGGCTGCAACAACCCGAACCTGGTTATCCGTTCGTCGTGCCGCGGCGACCAGCGTCTGGAAATCGACCGCGCAGGGCAGCACAAAACCGTCATTGTAATCCGTGTGTTCGCCAATCAGGTTGACCCGCCCGGGTGCCCTCGCGATCACATCAGGCGCACGACCGAAAGTGGCGGCAAACGCTGAAGTCAGTCTTTGCTGCAGGGATGTGACGCGCTCGCCGGGAGCTGCCGGGTGAAAATTATCGCGATCGATAGTGTTGATCACTCACCTCCCTGAGCCGCACTGCAGCCTGTTCCGGCGTAATGTCACGCTGGGCCTCGGCCAGCATCTCGAATCCGACCATGTACTTCCTGACCGTGGCAGAACGCAGCAGTGGCGGATAGAACATCGCGTGCAGCTGCCAGTGTTCACAATCATCCGGCGACAGGTTCAGTGGCGCAAAGTGCCAGCCCATGGAATAGGGAAAAGCACATTCGAACAGATTGTCGTAGCGGGTCGTGAGCTGCTTCAGGATGATCGCCAGATCCTTTCGCTGATCGTCGCGCAAGGCACTCATTGCCGGTATCGACGTTTTCGGCAACAGCAGGGTCTCGAAAGGCCAGGCTGCCCAGTAGGGTACGACGGCCAGCCAGTACC
>JAQCAK010000340.1 GCA_027621895.1 Pseudomonadota bacterium
TTCAGCGCGGATGAACCCTTTCTCGAAGTCCGTGTGGATGATGCCGGCGGCCTGGGGCGCTGTGGATCCCTTGCGGAAAGTCCAGGCCCGGACTTCTTTTGGTCCGGCGGTAAAATAGGTGTCCAGACCCAGCAAACCGTAGCCGGCACGAATTACCCGGTCCAGTCCGGGTTCTTCCATACCCAGGTCCGTCAGGAACTCCTGGCGTTCCTCATCGTCGAGCTCGGCAATTTCCGACTCCAGCTTGTTGCAGATGGCGACCATCACCGCCCCTTCTGCTGCTGCAATCTCGCGAACCGTGTCCAGGTGTACGTTATCCTCGAAGCCGTCTTCATCGACGTTGGCAATGTAAAGCACCGGCTTCATGGTCAGCAGATGCATTTCGCGCAGCACCTTTTTGTAGTCATCACCGGTTTCAAAGGTCCTTGCGGGCTTGCCCTCGTCAATGTGCGCCTGCAATCTTTCCAGGTACTGCATCTTCGCCAGTTCTTCCTTGTCACCGCTCTTCGCCACACGCTGGACCCGGCTGATGGCATTTTCGATCGTCTGCAGGTCTGCCAGTTGCAGCTCCGTATTGATGATCTCGATGTCTTCCGCCGGATTGACCCGGTTGGCCACGTGAGTCACATTTTCATCCTCGAAACAGCGCACAACGTGAGCGATGGCATCAGTTTCACGAATGTTGGCGAGGAACTGGTTACCCAGGCCTTCACCCTTGGAGGCACCCGCAACCAGGCCTGCAATATCGACGAACTCCATGGTGGTGGGGATGACTTTCTGCGGGGACACAATTTCTGCGATCCGATCCAGCCGGGGATCAGGCATCGGCACAATACCCGCATTAGGTTCGATGGTGCAGAAGGGGAAATTTTCCGCGGCGATACCGGCTCGCGTCAGCGCATTGAACAGCGTTGATTTACCCACATTTGGCAATCCAACAATGCCACAATTAAATCCCACGGGCTGTTACTCCTGGTCTGAATTCTGATTCTGGTTGAATGGTTGCGGCATGTTATGCAGGTCCTGCATCGCCTGCTGCCAGTTGCCCTGCAGCGCCGGGCCAAGCACCTGAACCGCAGCATCGATACAGGTATCGATCATCTCCTGATCGGCCTGGCTGACCTTGCCCAGCACGTGACCGGTGACCTTTCCTCTTTCGCCGGGATGCCCCACGCCGATCCTGAGTCGATTGAAATCCGTGGCCCCGGCCAGGCTGCGGGAAATATCGCGAAGACCATTATGACCCGCCAGGCCGCCGCCCTGTTTGAATCGGATTTTTCCACAGGGAAAATCAATTTCATCGTGGGCCACCAGCAGGTGTTCGGGCGAAAGCTTGAAAAAATTCATGACGGCGCCGACTGATTTGCCGGACTCGTTCATGTAGGTATCAGGCAACAGCAGGCGAACTTCCCGGCCGCCCACGAGGATACTCGAGAGACGGCCGAAAAATTTCTTCTCTGTCCTGAACAGGGCACCATGGCGTTCAGCCAACCGCTCAACGAACCAGACCCCGGCATTGTGCCGGGTCCTGGCATATTCGCTGCCCGGATTACCGAGCCCGGCGATTAACTGAACAGGTACAGACGAATCGGGTGTTACCACCTTCAGGCAACGAGATTAATCGTCGTCCGAGGACTCGTCGCCTTCATCCTCAGCAACGGTCGGCACATCCGCCGGTGCTGCGGCTTCGTCTGCGCCGTCTTCTTCAGCACGCTTCTGTTCGTTGATGGTAACAACAACGTGGTCGTGCTCTTCGCCGAGGGCGAGTTCAGGAATAGCGGTTCCTTCAGGCAACTGCAGCTGGCTCAGGTGAATCGCATCACCGATATCCATGTGCTCGACATCGACGGCGATGTATTCCGGCAGGTTGCGTGGCAGACAGGTAATCTGTACCGAGTTCATGTTGCGGGAAAGCATACCGTTGTGCTGGCGAACGCCCAGGCACTTCTCTTCGTTGAGGAAGTGAATCGGAACTTCTACCGTAATCTCCTGATCCGCCTGGATGCGAAGGAAATCCGCATGCATGATGCGATCCTTGGCAGGATGACGCTGCAGATCTTTGAGGATCGCTTCCTGCGAATTACCGCCCGCATGAATCGTAATAATGTGTGAAAAGAAGGCCTCGTTTTCACAGGCCTTGTGAAGATCCTTATGGGCAATAGAGAGCATCAAAGGCTCTTTGTCGCCACCATAAAGAATACCCGGTACCAGATCTGCGATTCGACGCAGGCGGCGGCTCGCACCCTTCCCCTTGTCGGTTCGCAATTCTGCATTCAGTTCAAATGCGTCTGCCATGATTGGCTCCTTTAGTTAAACGCTTGGCAAAAATAACCGGCTCATTGCGACCATGAGCCGGGGCGTTATCAGCACCCGATCAAATATTTGAAAGGCTGCGAATTCTAGAACAGCGCGGGCTGTATTCGCTTTTTGAACAGCGCGCTGAGTGATTCCTCATTACTGATGCGACGAATGGACTCCGCCAGTTCGTCTGCAATACTGAGCTGTCTGATTTTCTTTGAGGCCTCTGCTTCAGGCTTCAGCGGAATCGTATCGGTCACGACCAACTCATCCAGACTCGAATTTGCTATGTTTTCCAATGCCTTGCCCGACAATACCGGATGCGTGCAGTAGGCAATCACCTTCTTCGCACCATGCGCCTTGAGCGCTGCCGCCGCGGCACACAGGGTACCAGCTGTATCGACAATGTCATCCACCAGCAGACAGGTTCGCCCGTCCACGTCACCGATGATGTGCATGACCTCGGCTTCATTGGCCTGGGGCCGCCGCTTGTCGATAATGGCGAGGTCCGTGTCATCCAGCTGCTTGGCCATGGCCCGGGCTCGAACCACACCACCCACATCCGGAGAGACAATCATCATGTCCTCGTATTTCTGTCGCTCGATATCCAGCAACAGCACCGGGGACGCATAGATGTTGTCCACCGGGATCTCAAAAAAGCCCTGAATCTGGTCTGCATGCAGATCGATGGTCAGTACGCGGTTGATCCCGGCACTGCCCAGCATATCTGCCACGACTTTCGCCGTGATCGGGACCCTGGCTGACCTGACCCGTCGATCCTGCCTGGCATAACCAAAGTAAGGGATCACCGCGGTGATCCGGCCGGCCGATGCGCGCTGCAGGCAATCTGCAATCACCATGAGTTCCATGAGATTGTCATTGCACGGAGAGCAGGTCGGCTGGATCACAAAAACGTCTTTACCGCGCACGTTTTCGTGAATCTCCACGCTGGTCTCGCCATCGCTGAACTTGCCGACGTCTGCCGCGCCAAGCTCCATCCGGAGCCGATCCACCACTCTTGTTGCCAGTGATGGGTGAGCGTTACCCGAGAAGATCTTTAGTTCAGCCACAGTTCTTTATCCCGATACAAGATGGCTGGGGTGGCTGGACTCGAACCAGCGCATGCAAGGAT
>JAQCAK010000341.1 GCA_027621895.1 Pseudomonadota bacterium
GGCGGCCCGGTGGCATGCAACCCCTGGCCTACTACGAGCCGGGCGGCCTGTTACTGGCACTGATGCATGAACAGGACCCTGCCCTGCACCCGGACACTCACAAGGACCCGGGGACGGAGATCTGGATCTATGATGTGTCCAACAGGCGCCTGAAGCATCGCCTGGCACTGATACGCCCCGCCAGTGCCATCCAGGTTTCCCAGGGTGAGCGGCCGCTGCTCTATGCTGCCTCTGTGGTCGACGACACTGTCGACATTTATGATCTGAAGACGACCCGGCTGCTGGGTACGCTCGACGAACTGGGTATGCCCACCCTGCTGCAGAACCTCTAGCAGATGATTGATCCGCTTTACCTTTACAGCCTTGTCGGTGCCTTTGCGCTCATGTTTGCGCTGGCCGCTATCGAAAAATCCAGGGACCCGCTGCGCTTTGCCGGACTGGTGGCAAACTACCGGTTGTTGCCTGCCGCGCTCGCCCAGCCTGTATCGCGAATTGTGATTGCTGCAGAAACCCTCGCGGCTGTCCTGATGGTCACGCCGGCCTGGTCCTGGGGAGTGGTACTGGGCTGCCTGCTGCTGGCCCTGTATGCCCTGGGTATCGGCATCAACCTGCTGCGGGGACGAACCCACATTGACTGCGGCTGCCTGGGTTCAGAGGCCGGGGGAATCTCCTGGCTGCATGTCGTCAGAAACGCGGTCATGTTCTGCCTGCTGGCGACCTGCCTGCTGCCAGCCGGCAGCCGTGAGCTGGGCCTGCTGGATTACACTGTCATACCGCTGTTCCTGCTGGCGTCCACCCTGGCCTACAGCGCGCTGTCACTGGCCCTCGGCCAGCACCTCAATGCTCGGACCTGGTGGCAGTAACATGGATGGGATACAAATGGACGGATTACAAACCGCACTGCTCGTTTCCAATCTCCTGCTGTGGCTCATCATCATTCTGCTGCTGGTTGCCGTCTATGCGCTGGTCAGACAGATTGGTGTCCTCCATGAACGGGTGGCACCGGTGGGCGCCATGATGCCCACCAGCGGGCCCAGAATCGGCGAAACCCTGGCGCCCATGGACATTGAGGCCCTTGACGGCAGCCGCATTCAAATCGGCGTACCCGCAGACAAGCGGATGCTGATCTACTTCCTGTCACCTTCCTGCCCGGTCTGCAAGTCACTGCTGCCCGTGGTCAAGGACATGGTTGGCCAGGAAGCCGACAGCACGCGGGTGATCTATGCGTCCGACGGCGAGCAGCCCCAGGTTCATCACGGTTACGTCGAGGAACAGGAATTGCCGGCATCGGCCTACGTTGTTTCCCGGGATCTTGGCATTGCACTGGGCGTCAGCAAGCTGCCATTTGCCGTGCTGGTGAGCGACCAGGGCGTACTTCGAGGCCGGGGCCTGGTGAACACCCGGGAGCATCTGGAAAGCCTGCTGGAAGCCGACGAGATGGACGTTGCGACCCTCCAGGAGTATCTTGGTGTCAATGCAGCCGGGGATGCACGATGACACAAAAGGGATGGTCCGAACGGTTCGATCAATGGACAACCGGACAGGCACGACGGGTCGCGAGAAAGCATTCGCGACGCAGTTTCATTACCCGCCTGGGTAAACTGCTGGCAGGCGCCGCGCTGGTGCCCATACTGCCTGTTGCCCGGGCATCGGGCAGCCCGACACCCATGAGCGAAATCGGCGATCCGACCAGCTGTGACTACTGGCGCTATTGCGCCATTGACGGCTTCCTCTGCAGCTGCTGCGGCGGCACCGAGTCACAGTGCCCGCCGGGAGCCGAGCCGTCTCCCGTGACCTGGGTGGGCACCTGCGAGAATCCGGCTGACGGCAAACGCTATATCATTTCCTACAATGACTGCTGCGGCAAAGGCGGATGCGGCCGGTGCTTCTGCAACCGCAATGAAGGTGACAAGCCAGCCTACTATCCACCGAAGAACAACGACATTAACTGGTGTGTCGGGACGAGTTCAAATGCCTATCACTGTTCCACGGCGGTGGTTGTCGGACTCGATGAATCCTGATGTCGCGACAGCGACAACTCTCAGTCAGTTTGCTGTTGCTGGCACTACTGGTCACTGGCAATTGCCAGGCTGATCCCAGGAGCCACTACCTGATTCACTGCATGGGCTGCCATCTGGCTGATGGCAGCGGTCAACCACCGGATGTACCCGCGTTTGGCACGGACACCCTGGCCCTCAGCCAGTCACCTGGCGGCCGGGCCTACCTGGTGCAGGTGCCCGGGGCTTCCCAGGCGCCCCTGGACGACAGCGAACTGGCCGGGGTGCTGAACTGGATACTGGGCGACCTGGTCCAGGCCGCGCAATATGATGCGTTCACGACCGAGGAAATCAGTCGGCATCGCTCAACAGTGCTGCTGAACCCTGTCGGCAGTCGCGCCGCACTGCTGGCAACGGATTGAGCGCCAGCAACACGTCTTTACCGGAGTAAAAATGGAGCATTTCAGTCACGCCATGGCCTTCGCTGACCCCTTGAAGGTCGATGGCGTCGAAAAGCGCACCGCATGGCAGACCATTGCTGCGGTGCTGCCATTCATGTGGCCAGAAAACCGGTTCGATATGCGCGCCCGGGTGGTGATCGCTGCCGGCTGCCTGCTCCTGGGTCGCATGGCAAACGTCTATGGACCCATTGTCCTGAAGGACCTCATTGACGGACTCGAGGCAGTTGTGACCACTGCGGGGCAAGGCGCCAATGAGGCGGCCGTCTCGGCCCTGGTTGGTCTGGCACTCCTTTACGGTATGACGGTACTGCTGCCCGGTGCACTGAATGAAATCCGGGCGGCGGTATTTACCCCCGTTTCTGAATTCGCGCAGCGGGTCATCGGCCTGAAAGCCTTCAGTCACCTGCATGACCTGTCCATGCGTTTTCACCTTGACCGTCGCACGGGCGGCCTGTCCCGCGCGATTGAACGGGGCACCCGGGCGCTGCAGCAGATTACCGGGCTGTTTGCTTTCAACATCGGCCCCACGGTTTTCGAAATCGGCCTGGTCGCTACCTACCTGGCAATCGCCTATCCCCTGAAATACGTCGGCGTTATCCTGGCCGCCATCCTGGCCTATGTGATCTTCACACTGCTGTTCACGGAATGGCGTACCCGGTTCCGGCGGGATATGGTCGCCGAGGAGTCCCGGGCCACGTCCATTGGCGTTGACTCCCTGCTGAATTTTGAGACGGTAAAGTACTTCGGCAACGAGAAATACGAGGCTGACCGCTACAACGATGCCCTGCTCAAGTACATGCAGGCTGCTGTAAAAAGCCAGAGCACGCTCGGCCTGCTAAATGGTGGCCAGCTGGTGATTCGCGTGGTCTGCCAGGTGGCCATCCTGGTGCTTGCCGTTCAGGACTATGCGGCGGGACAGTTGACCACGGGAGAAGTGGTCATGCTGAACACCTTCATGC
>JAQCAK010000342.1 GCA_027621895.1 Pseudomonadota bacterium
CCGACAATCAGTTTGATCCCCTGTTCGCGGGCCGCGACATGTGCCTTGACGACGCCGGCCATGGTACATTCATCCGTCAGCGCAATGGCCCGGTAGCCCAGCCTGGCTGCCTGCCTGACCAGTTCTTCCGGATGGGAAGCACCCCGGAGGAAAGAGTAGTTGCTGATGCAGTGAAGTTCTGCATAAGGGGTCCTGGCGTCAGGCATTTCGGGGAGTCACGAGTACTGTATTTATATACAGTACTATAGGGGTCTCTGCCGCCTGCGACAAGACCAGAGATGTTCATTTAGGGAAGAGGTTTTCAGACAGTGATCAAAAAAAATACCGTTGTGGCTTTTCACTACGTACTCAGGGATGAGGCAGGTGTACAGATGGAAGCCAGCAGCCTGGATGAGCCCATGATCTACCTGCATGGCGGTTACCGGAATCTGCTGCCAGCGCTGGAGTCAGCCATTGAAGGCCGGTCCCCCGGGGAGGAGCTGAGCATTACCCTGCCGCCAGAAAAGGCCTACGGCACAAGGCGTGAAGACGCCGTGCAGCGGGTACCGATCAAGCATCTTCTGCAGAAGAAAAAGCGCTATCAGCCCGGTGAGGTGGTACAGGTCAACACCCAGGAAGGCGCCCGTGACTGCGTGATCGTCAAGGTAGGCAAGTTCAACGTGGACGTGGATACCAATCATCCCCTGGCGGGAAAGACCCTGACCTTTGATATCACCATTCATGATGTGCGTGACGCTACCGCGGATGAAATCAGTCACCGCCACAGCCATGGCTGGGAGGGTGGCGGGCACCATCACTAGCCTCTTGCAGGGACGCTGCCTGACCCGCCAGGCAGCGTCCCTGTCATTATTAACGAACAGTTAAGGTGATCTTTTCCCGTTCTTTAAGATCTTTTATTCGTTCTTAACTGCCCGATTCTAATCTTGCGCCTGTCAGAGAAGCCTGCCCCGGCTCCTGACTGATTAACATCCCTTAAGAATCGGAAACGTTCCTATGAAATTGAAGAGATTGGCTAAAACCAGTACCTGTTTTGCCGCCGTGCTCCTGCTGGCTGCCTGTGGCGGCGGCGGAGACAACGCGTCCCCCGGGTCGGTTGTTGTTGAAGTTCCTGTGTCGAGCAGTAGCAGCAGTAGTAGCAGTAGTAGTTCAGGCGGTGGCAGTAGCAGTTCATCCAGCAGCAGCTCCAGCAGCAGTTCCAGCAGTGGCGGCGGCGTGGCGACAGACACTGTTATTCCAGCCAATCTCGAGACGGTCATCACGGATTCCGGTGACACCACCAGTGCAGATTTTGGCAGCAGGCCAATTTACACCATTGATGTCAGCGAGCTGCCGGGTGGCGCCCTGGATCCCACGGGCCTGGTGCTGGGCAGTGACGCCGCATTCCAGATCAGTGGCGGTGCGTTGCGGGTATCGGCAGATGCAACGGCAGCAGGTTCCTCCGTGGCAACGGCTTCTGCCAGCCCGGACTCAAACTGTGTCCTGGAACTGGCGCCCGGGGCAATCGTCGTGGGTAACAGTTCCAGTGACTTCCTGGTCATTGAGCAGGGATGTGCGATTGTCGCCGACGGTACGGCTGATCAACCGATTGTGTTTACCGCGCTGGCGGAAATCACCGGCGAGGTGGAAGACGGTGACCGCGGGCTCTGGGGTGGCCTGGTCATCAACGGACGTGCGCCGATTAATGACTGCCCGCAGGGAGCAGAGGGCGGCACGGATGCCTGCACCAAGGAAGGCGAGGCAAACTCCGGTACTTTTGGCGGCTCGGATCCCAACGATGATTCCGGTCTGCTGCGATATGTCAGTGTCCGGTTCGCGGGTTCCAACGTGGACCCAGAAAACCAGTTGAACGGCATCGCCTTCCAGGGTGTTGGTGACGGCACGGTCGTCGAGTATGTCCAGGTTCACAACAACCTGGATGACGGCATCGAGTTCTTCGGTGGCACGGTCAACGCGAAGTACATTGTGCTGACGGGCAATGCGGATGACTCGCTCGACTGGACCGACGGCTGGCGGGGTTCCATCCAGTACCTCTACATCGAACAGACAGATTCAGCCGACAACATCATCGAGGCAGACAACCGGGAAGGTGACGAGGGCGCAACGCCCATGTCCAACCCCTCGATTGCGAACATGACGGCAATCGGTAATTCGGGCGAGAACGCCCTGCGGCTGCGCCGGGGAACCGGTCTGACCCTGACCAACAGCTATATTGACGGCTCTGAAACCTGTATCCGGGTAGACGGCAGCTCCCGGGATTACCTGGGCAGCGCCGGTGATCCGACGATTACGCTACAGGGCGTGAGTCTGGCCTGCGCCGTGACCCACAGTAACGATTCAGACGGCGCGGTTGAAGCCTACCTGGGCACGGCAACCAACGTTTCCCAGAATGGCGCCAGCGTTGATCCTGTAGCGGTATCGGATACATTCTTTACCAACGAGGATTTTATCGGCGCCATTGGTGCGACCGACTGGACGGCGGGCTGGACCTACGCGGGTTCCGTTAACTTTGCGGCACAGGCCGACTTTGGCTGTCCCAATGGTACAACCACCAGTGCAGAGACCATCGACGGCAAGCGCATCTGCCAGATCAGCGGCACCGTCACCCAGGATCTGCTGCTGACCAGCAATAACTACTACCAGCTGGTGGGTAACGTCCAGATCGGTGAAGACAACGCGGCATCAGCAGTCCTCACGATCCAGGCCGGTACCATCATCTATGGCGGCTCGCCCGATACCTTTATCGAGATTTCACGCGGCTCCCAAATTGTCGCGAATGGCACGCGGATGGCGCCTATCGTGTTTACCGCTGAAGAAGACCTGCAGGGTACTGCTGACCTGGCAAACGACAGGGGACTCTGGGGTGGTCTGGTGATCAATGGTAATGCGCCAATCAATGACTGCCCTCAGGGCGCGACCGGCGGTACCGCTGACTGTACCAAGGAAGGAGAGGCCAATTCCGGCACCTTCGGTGGTGATGATCCCGGCGACAGCAGCGGTGTGCTCAACTACGTGGTCGTCAAGTATGCCGGCTCCAACGTGGACCCGGAAAACCAGCTGAACGGCATCGCTTTACAGGGTGTGGGTTCAGGCACCGAAGTCGATTACGTCCAGGTTCACAACAACCTGGACGATGGTATCGAGTTCTTCGGCGGCACCGTAAATGCGAAGCATGTTGTACTGACCGGTAATGCGGACGACAGCCTTGACTGGACTGACGGCTGGCAGGGGTCCATTCAGTACCTGATCATCAACCAGGCCGACGATGCCGGAGACCAGGCAATCGAAGCCGATAACCGTGAAGGAGACGAGGATGCAACGCCCCGTTCACTCCCCAGAATTGCAAACATGACCATCAAGGGCAATCCTGGAGAGAATGCGGTTCGCCTGCGTCGGGGAACCGGGCTCGAGCT
>JAQCAK010000343.1 GCA_027621895.1 Pseudomonadota bacterium
TGAAGGATATCTCCTTGCTCACAGGCAACACCCCTGCACTGTCAGTCGCGTTATCAGAGTTTTCTGCATACCAGCTCTTATCTACCTTACTGTCGGTTTGTCTGGAGCCCCTGTGCTTCAGGCTGCCGCGGACGGCCTCGCCCCTACACGCTCATACCATGCCACGATGTTCTTGTTTGCCTGGTTCAGGGGCTGGCCAACCTGGCCACCGAATTCCAGGAAACAGAACAGCAGGATATCCGCCATGGAAAAGCGATCACCACAGACGAACTGCTTGCCTTCCATCTGGCCGTCAAGCCAGCTGATCTTCTCCTGGGCCAGACCTTTCAGACCATCAGCCGCTTCCGGCAGCGTGGTCATACGATCCTTGAACATGGGCAGGCCCTCTGAATACCTGAAACCGTTGGCCAGCGGCTCGAGGATGCCGAGGTCAATTCGACGGCACCACATGCGGGTTTCTGCACGCTCCTCCGGTGTCTCGCCGAACAGGGAGGTGCCGCCATCTTTCTCGGACAGGTATTCACAGATCGGCATGATCTCCGCAAGGATGGAACCGTTATCCAGCGCTAGCGCTGGTGTTGTCCCCGTGGGATTAACCTTCAGGTAGTCCGCCTGACGATTCGCACCACCCACGATATCAACCGTTTCTGCTTCCACTTCGATACCGGCCTCGGCCATAAACATCCGTACCACTTTCGGGTTGGGTCCAACAGAATCATAAAGCTTCATACCTGTATTCCTTTTGAGTTACGTCAATTGAGGTTCGTAAATTGGTTGTCGTGTTTATAAAGGAATCATTCCCTGCGCGCCAGTGACGTTGCCTTTTTTCGGTGCATTGCATAATATGCCTGAAATCACCTCTGGCGACTGTCGTCATCTGGAGCTTTACATGAAGCCGATTGATAGAAAAAGCGAGCGACTCAGCTAGCCACCGCCTGTTCATTCACCTGTTGATTATGGGCATCCGTGTGGCATCTGGAATGGCACGACGGGAACCTGATCCAGCGTCCAACTTCATTTTTAAAATGAAAACTGACAGCAGGCTGTCAGATACCCGGGACTAAACCCCGAAACCTTTATCAAAGTTTTCATCGTGTCAGGGATCACTGAACTCTGTTGGGGGAGTATCAGCCTTGAAAGACCTGTTTGAAGAAAACGATAACACCGAAAACAGCAACAACATCCTGAAGGAAAGCGTCCTCAGGGACAGGAAAAAGGCCAGCCTGCTCTGGTCACAGACCGCTGGATTCCGGCAGCCTTTTGCTATTGCCATACTGGCCATGGCAGTGGGTTACCTGTTCATGTTCGGCGCACCGCTACTGGCAACCTTTTCCATCGACGCCATCATGGCGGGTGATGAGTTTCAGACAAGCCCCTGGGTACACCGCATGGCGACCCTGGCCAACCTGGGCCGACCACCGGCCATGATGACCTACCTGCTGCTGGCCGCGCTGGGCACGATTGTACTGACCGCTATCGCCGGTCTGTTTTTCTATGTCCGGGGCCGGTATGTTGCGCTGGCCTCTGAAGGTATCGTCAGGCGATTGCGGGACCGGTTGTTCGATCACCTCGAACACCTGCCCAGTGCCTTTCATGATCGAGCCGATACAGGTGACCTGGTACAGCGCTGCACATCGGATATGGAAACCGTTCGCGTTTTTCTTTCCGGCCAGACCATCGAAATCAGCCGGGCTATCCTGATGCTTATCGTCGTGCTGCCCATCCTGTTTTCTCTCGATGCCCGGATGGCATGGTTGTCACTCGTGACCATGCCTTTCCTGCTGGTTGCGGCGGTTATTTTCTTCCAGAAGGTGAAACGGCTGTTTGAAATTGTCGACGAATCCGAGGCGGCGCTGACGACAGTGCTCCAGGAGAACCTGACGGGTATACGCGTCGTGCGCGCGTTCGCCCGGCAGGAGTTCGAGACCCGGAAGTTCGCGGTAAAGAACGCGACATTTCGGGACAACAACAATCGACTGATTGGCATGATGGGCATCTACTACGGATTCAGTGACATTGTCTGCCTGGGCCAGATCGGTCTGCTGCTGATCGTCGGCGCCACCTGGGTCATCGACGGCAGCCTGTCTGTCGGGACCCTGTTCGCATTCATTACCTACGAGGGCATGATCATCTGGCCTATTCGCCATATGGGCCGTGTCCTGACCGATTCGGGAAAGGCCATCGTTGCCATGGGCCGACTGGCTGAAATCCTCTCGCAACCCATTGAGTCCCAGAATGAACAGACCCCTGCTACCCGCCTGAGCGGGCAGATCCGTTTCAATCATGTCAGTTTCAGCTATGACAAGACGCCGATACTGAAGGACATTTCGTTCGAGGTGAATCCCGGCGAGACACTGGCGCTGCTGGGTCCCCCGGGATCAGGGAAGTCGACGATCGCGCAGTTGCTGCTGCGGCTTTACGACTATGAACCCGGTGATGGGGGCCGCAATTCGATCAGGCTTGGCGGGCATGAACTGTGCGACCTGAACCGCAAGTATGTCCGCTCACAGATCAGCATCGTCATGCAGGAGCCGTTCCTTTACTCCAACAGCATTGAGGGTAACCTGCGGATCGGCAGGCTGGATGCCCGCCAGGAAGACATCGTGGCCGCGACCCGGGATGCCTGTATCCATGAATCCATTCTCAGCTTCCCGCGGGGATATGGTTCCATGGTCGGAGAACGGGGCGTTACGCTATCCGGCGGCCAGCGCCAGCGGATAGCCATCGCCCGGGCGCTGCTGAAGGCACCTCCCATACTCATACTGGACGATGCCTTGTCGGCAGTCGACACGGATACGGAATCCCGGATTCTGGAATCCCTGAAAGCGCGGCGCCGTCACCAGACCACGATCATCATCGCGCACCGACTGTCGACGGTGATGCACGCCGACAAGATACTGATGCTGCATGACGGTGAGATCGTCCAGCAGGGTAACCACGAGACACTGTCAGCCACCGGAGGTGTGTATCAACGCCTGTGCGCCATTCAGGGCGCAATCCAAAGACAGATTGAAGACGATATGGTGGAGGCGCCTCAATGAGCGACCTGTATTACGACGACGAGAACTACAACGATGGGTTCAACGATGACTCCTATCACCAGGGCATGAACCTGGATCTCTGGCGGCGACTGCTGGGCTATGCACTGCACTACCGGCAGGCCGTCATTATCCTGGGTGTCTGCGCATTCCTGACAGCTGTCGCCGAAATCGCCTTCCCGCTGATCACCCGGGGAGTGATCGACGAGGTGGGTCGTGCGGGCGTGGATGCGAACCTGGCCGTGTACGGTTTTCTTTACGCCGGTTTTACCGTCCTGCTTGGATGCTCAGTCGGTGGCTTTATCTGGTACGGCGGCAAGCTGCGAACCCATATCGCCCATGACATCCGCATGGATGGCTTTCGAAAC
>JAQCAK010000344.1 GCA_027621895.1 Pseudomonadota bacterium
GCTCGGGCATATGCAAAAGGGTCTGCTCTCCAGCCATGGCTGGGATGAAGGTGGTGTCCCCGGGTCCGGTATTGGTGGGCATGACGCCATGTGGTACGTGGTCCGCGATCTCGTTTTCGGCAAGGATCGATTCCCGGTGCCTGTTGCACCCGCCAGTATCAGCAGGGACAAGTCGGACCGGGAGATGGAAGCCCTGCCGCGGGAACACGGCACGGTCCTGTCACTGCTCATGAACCTGCTGATGATCGAAGTCCGTGCGGAACGTACCTTTGACTTTTACGAGCAGGTGATCAGTGCGCCCGAGAGCTTCCCGGACCGTCCGAAAGAAGCCGCCCATGCAGTAGAACTTGTACACCGTATTCGCCAGGATGAATCAGTCCACGTCGCCTGGCTGCAGGCCGCGATCTCAGAATTTCGCAGTTTTACCATTCGCTGTTGCGATGGTGTGCAACGATCAGGCGCTGCAATCATTGACCCTGTCTGGCAGAAGATGGTGCACTGGCATGCGGTGGAGCTTCATGAAACAACCCGGCCGCAGAATATGGCCAGGATGAAAGAGAGCCTCATGGCACTTGAAGATGGCGAACGGATGTTTGCTGCCTTTGAGGCGCTTGGAGACTGAGAACAGGCGATTGGAGGCAATCACGTCGGCTGACTTTCCAGGCTTTCCAGTTCGGTGGAAAGTGCCAGCCACTCTTCTTCCATGGTTTCCAGCTGCGCTTTCAATTCCATCTGGTCGCGCAGCAGTCCCTGCAGGTCAGGATGGTCCCGGGTCTCATACAGCGCCGGTTCCGTCAGCCGGGTTTCCACTTCACCCAGTTTTCGGTGCAATCGTGCCATTCTGTCATCCAGCGTACTGATTCTGGTTCGCAGCTGACGAGCCAGTTTGCCCGGCGCCTGTTTCCTGGGTGCAGGTCCGGCAGCGGGTTGTGGTGATTTGATTTCTCCGGCTGCTGACAGCTCACCGCGTCCCGGTTTGAAGATCCTGTTTCGATAGTCGGCCAGGTCCCCGTCGAATGGCCGGACCTCGCCGTTCTCCACCAGGTAGAAAAGATCCACGGTGTTCATCATCAGGTGGCGGTCGTGGGATACAAGCACCATTGCGCCTGCAAAAGTCTGCAGGGCAACGGTGAGGGCCTGGCGCATGTCCATGTCGAGATGGTTGGTGGGCTCATCCATCAGCAGGAGGTTGGGGCGCGTCCAGGCAATCAGCGCAAGTGCCAGCCTGGCTTTTTCGCCTCCTGAAAACCGTGACACCGGGTCCAGCACCTTGTCACCGTGAAAATTGTAGCCGCCGAGGAAATCCCTGATCTGCTGTTCCGAGGGTATTTTGCCCAGTTTGCGGCCCAGCTCTGTCAGGTGGTCCATGGCGCTGGTTGCCAGGTTCAGCTCATCCAGCTGATGCTGTGAGAAATAGGCAGTACTCAGATTGGCTCCCCGGGTGAAGGATCCCGACAGCAACGGCAGCTCTTCTTTAAGGGATTTGATCAGGGTGCTTTTACCGGCGCCGTTGACGCCCAGCAGACCGATGCGATCGCCGGGCAGCAGCGTGAGATTGACGTTGCTGAGTACAGGGGTTTCATAACCCAGGCAGGCATCGGCCAGGCTCAGCAGCGGTGTGGAGGTTTTCTCTGATGACTGTATTTCGAAAGAGAAGGGTGAATCGACATGTGCTGGTGCAATCAGCTCCATGCGTTCCAGCGCCTTCAACCGACTTTGCGCCTGTCGGGCCTTGGTCGCCTTGGCCCTGAACCGGCGCACAAAATCCTGCATGTGTGCGACCTCTCGCTGCTGCTTTTCATAGCTGCTTTTCTGTTCTGCCAGGCGGGCGGCGCGCAGCCGTTCAAAAGCCGTGTAATTGCCGGCGAACAGTTCGATGCGCTGCCCCTGCAGGTTCGCGATGTGATCGACACACTCATCAAGGAACTCCCGGTCATGGGAAATCAGCAGCAGGGTGCCATCGAACGCCTTAAGCCATTCCGCCAGCCAGATGACCGCGTCCAGGTCGAGATGGTTGGTGGGCTCATCAAGCAGCAACAGGTCAGCAGGTGTCATCAGCGTCTGCGCGAGGTTCAGCCGGATTCGCCAGCCACCGGAAAAGTCTTTCAGAGGGCGGGTACTGTCGGCGCTGGAAAAGCCCAGCCCAGCCATCAGCTGCTCCGCTCTCGCGGGTGCGGAATAGCCATCGATACTGTCGAGAGTCTCGTGCAATTCTGCGACCCGGCTGTATTCCCCTGCCTCGTCGGCGGCTGCCAGGGATCGGGTGACCTCCTGAAGCTGCTTGTCCCCGGCGAGCACATAATCCAGCGCCCGCTCACTGCTGCCAGGGACTTCCTGGGCCATGTGGCCGATCCGAAGTTCCTGGGGCAGGTCAACGCTGCCCAGGTCGGTTTCCAGCTGGCCCAGGATCAGCCTGAACAGGCTCGATTTACCGGAACCGTTGGCACCGACCAGGCCAACCTTGTTGCCCCGGTGTATCGTAAACGAGGACTGTTCGAACAGCAGCGCGGTTCCCCGCCTGAGAGAGACATTGGTGAAACTGATCATGGCTATTGACGGTCCGTGGCAGGCCTGCGTTTACTGTGGGTGAGGAGGAAAACTGCCATGCTGGTGAAATTGCTCATTGGATTGCTGATTATCGCATGCCTTGCGCCGCTCTTCCTGAAAGGTCCGGACGGCGAGCCTGTCATGACGCTGGATGACTGGAAGCCGGATGTATCCGATTCGTTCGATGGTTTGCTGGACAAGCTGGCACCTGGCCAGGCTGGACCGGCTGAAAGCGCAGCGCCGGACCGGGTCTACAAGTGGCAGGATGAAACCGGCGTCTGGCATTTTTCGAGCGAGCGACCAGAAAATAATGCAGCAGAAGAGCTGGTGCTGACCGGTGATATCAACCTGATGGACGCCTTTGAAGCACCGGTGCGGCAAGAAAGCGCCCCGGCAGGAACAGTCAAGCAGCTGACTTCGCCCGGAGTAATGTCTGCGTCGCCGGAGCAGGTCAGGCAGATCATGGAAACGGTGACCAATCTCGAGGGATCCCTTGAGAAGCGCAAGTCAGAACTGGACGCGGCGACGGCTTCAGGCGGCTAGCGAACCGGCTTGATCACCTGCAGCAGGGCCAGTCCGATCAAACCGATAAAACCGATCAGCGTCCAACCGGGAATGCTGATGCCGAGGAATGTCCACAGCACCTCGGCGCAGGAACCGTCTCCCTCGAACACCATCGCGAGCACTTCGCTCAGCGGGAAAACATCCAGCAGATAGTCCAGGCCAGGCCCACAGGCAGGGACTTCCTCAGGCGGCAGTCCCTGCAGGTAAAGCTGCCGACCAGCCAGTGCAACGCCCGCGGCCGCGGCAAGAATCGTCAGGATCCCGTAGACGCGGACGCCCGTTGCGGCGGGG
>JAQCAK010000345.1 GCA_027621895.1 Pseudomonadota bacterium
CAATCAACCCATCACGAATCGTAAAGATCTCGCAATAGGTCTGCTCGTAATTTTTCCCGCTGTAGGTCGGGCCGCCCCCTTTCATGATTCCCACCACACGATCCCCTTCTGCCGCGACAATTTTCCATGCCTTCGCAAACTGCATTTTCTCAGGTACCAGTTTTTCCAGCAGCTTCTGCGAGATCATGCCGCTACAGCAGGCTTCCTTGCCGTATAGTCGACCCGACACCGGCGTATTCCCAACCATGTTGTAAACCACGTCTTCGTGATGCATCGCGAAGATCTTTTCAAAGTCTCCGGCAGCCAGCGCCTGATACCAGCGCTCAACCAGACGGCGATTCTCCTGCGTACTCATAGATTTCTCCTTTAGCGAACTCTCTGGAGTCTACCAGTGATCCGAATGCTAGGATGGAAGCTTTAGGCAGGAGACCACGCGATGAAACTCTACGATTACCCGGGGGCCCCAAACCCGCGCCGGGTCAAAATTTTTATCGCAGAGAAGGCGCTGGACATCGAGATCATCAACTGTGACATGTCGAAAGGTGAGCACAAGACACCCGGGTTTCTCGAGAAGAACCCCAGCGGCAAGATCCCCGTGCTGGAACTGGATGATGGTCGCTGCATTCCGGAGTCCTTTGCCATCTGCCGCTATCTGGAGGCAATCTGCCCTGAACCAAACCTGTTTGGCAGAGACCCTTTCGAGCAGGCTTTCATCGAGGCACGCAACCGGATGATTGAGTTCGAACTGTGGAGCCAGATTGGCACCAGCTGGGTCAATGGTCCGATCGTAGCCCGAATGGGTCTCTTCAAACAGATCCCGGAAGCAAAGGCCGCCAGCGACAGACATGTCGAACGCTACTACGAAAGACTAAACCGGGAATTCGCCGATTCAAAATGGGTAGCTGGAGATCGCTACACGATCGCCGATATCTCGCTGCTGACCGCTATCGACTTTGCGGCAGCAATGGTTTCGCTGAAGCCGGATGCATCCCTCAAACACCTTTGGCGCTGGCATGAACAGGTATCTTCACGTCCTGCCACACAGGTCTGATGCCGAATTCAGACGAACAAAACGGACCAGCATCCCGGATCGGTAGCGTCAACAAGCAACATCACAGGGGATTTCCACCGTCCTTCACAACGTAGTACTTTAGATCTCAACAACATCTTCTGGAGGACAGGCAATGAAACTCGGACTAATGCTGGGTTACTCGGGCGGCAACCTCAAGCTGCCGGTAGAAAAAGTACAGCTGGCTGAAAGGCTGGGTTACGACACGGTCTGGACGGCAGAAGCCTACGGCTCCGATGCCCTGTCACCGCTGGCTTTCCTGGCGGCAAAAACCGAGCGGATTCGCCTTGGCACCGCAGTGATCCAGCTAGCCGGGCGGACACCGGCCAACGCTGCCATGACCGTGGCCACCATTGATGCCCTGGCAGGAGGCAATCGGGTGATCTGCGGCATCGGCGTTTCCGGACCACAGATTGTCGAAGGCTGGTACGGCCAGCCATGGGGCAAGCCTTACTACCGGATCAAGGACTACGTCTCCATCATGAAAAAGATCTTCCGCCGCGAGGAGCCTGTTGTGCACGAGGGCCGGGAGATCTCACTGCCATACACAAGCGAGGGTGCGATGGGTGTCGGCAAACCCCTCAAGTCGATCCTGCATATGAACCCGGACATTCCAATCTGGCTGGGTACCGGCATGGAATCCACCGTGAAACTGACAGCAGAGATTGCAGATGGCTGGCTGCCCCTGGGACTGGTACCGGAAACGGTGGACATCTACAAACCCTGGATCCAGGCAGGGCTCGAAAAAGCCGGCAAGAGCAACGACAGTTTCGAGATCCAGAGTGGTTCACAGGTGATCGTGACTGACGATGTAAAGTCCGCGCTCGCCCAGTTGAAACCGAACATCGCCCTGTATGTAGGCGGCATGGGTCACAAGAGCAAGAACTTCCACAAGGAAATGATGATCCGCAGGGGTTTCGGTGATGCGGCCGAACGTATCCAGGAACTCTATCTCGCCAAACGCAAGGACGAGGCAACCGCTGCTGTACCTGACGAGTTCGTCGACCAGGGCGCGCTGGTCGGCGACCGGGACAGGATTGCCCGTCGCTTTCGCGACTGGGAGGACAGCGGAATCACCGGCCTGACAATCAGCGGTGACGAGGCTGCCCTGCGCCTGATGGCAGAAGTTGCGCGGCTGAATGTTGAACCTGGCGCTTGACTCTGGCGCCGGTCGCTTCCCTCAGGGTGAAGCCGGCTGGCATGTCGGGCACCAGTAGAGTCTCCTGGACGCCATCTCGGCTTTGCGGATCTTCGCGCCGCACCAGTAGCAGGGCTGTCCTGCCCTGGCAAAGACCGCGAACCGTCCCGCCTCATAAGCCCGGCCTGCCCGGCAGCAGGCCGGAGGCGCCAGTCGCGACGGCAGGGTCACGCCCCGGGTTCGGTAGCTGCGTTTGCTGATGCGCAGGGTGTTCACCGCAAGTCTTCTCCTGGCTGCCGGTTCAAGGTCTATTGGTCTCGCCTGCGGATGCACGCCGGCGAAAAAAAGAATCTCCGAGCGCAGGTAATTGCCAATTCCCGCGAGGAATCCCTGGTCCAGGTAAAGCGTGGCAAGGCGCCGGTTACGAAATTCGGCACGTTCAAGCCTGTCCAGCACATGATCCGCAACTGTTTCGTTCGCCAGCACATCCGGCCCCAGGCGCCTGAGAAACGGATGTTCAGTCAGTGCCTCGTCGCGCCAGAGCGAAATGTCCGTGGCGCTGTAGAGCCTCGCACTGTATTCAGCAGTATGCAGGGCAAGCCGCAACGCGCGCGTCGTCTGCGGCGTCTCGCCACGTGGCATCACTGTCCAGATGCCATAAAGCTGGTTGTGGGAATAGAGTGTGCGACCTGAAGAAAACCGTGTCAGCAGGGCTTTGCCGTGGCAATCGACCGCCGTGACTCGATGCCCAACAATGTAGCGACGCTGACCCCTGAGCGCTTCATGTTCCAGCTCCGCGCTGTCAATGACGCGGTCGCACAGCGCCGCTACAAGCTGGTCAGCGGTCTGGCGAATTTCAGGTCCTTCAGGCATTGTTAGAGGCTAGCATGTGACCTGCCAGGCAACTGCAGGACAAACACCGGCAAACACCTGTACAGTGTGGGTCGACCTGGAACCATTGCGCTGGCATCCCGGGTGAACATTCAGCCGTGTTACCGGGTCAGCCACGGAGGCCCGCAGGCACCATCAAAACATAGAACGGAGAGAGTTATGGATTACCAACTGATTATCAGGAACGGCACGATCATTGATGGCACCGGCGCGGACCGCTACCAGGCTGACATCGCTGTCAGCAATGGCCGCATCGTAAAGATCGGCCAGATCTCCGGCACAGCCGAAC
>JAQCAK010000346.1 GCA_027621895.1 Pseudomonadota bacterium
CGACGGGCGTGCTGTCCTCAGCCAGGCTGCAGTTGAACCAGCTGAGCATTAGTGTGAACAACAGGATGCGGATCCCCGGATTGCAACCCTGGGCGATGGTTAACGGGGTGTTCCGGAGATGGCTCAATCAAGCGCCTCGCAATTGATAAATGGCACGCAGGGAAATGCTCGAAAGGCAGCTGTCATCTGCCTCATCATAGAGAGCGACTTCGGCATCCACGAATCTGTGCCCTCGCTTTTCATAGTAATCCCTGACTTCCATCTCGCCAATGACGGATGTGCCCCAGGGTACCGGGCGGTAATTCTGCGACGATGTTTCAAGGTGAACCCAGGGGTTCATATGTGCATTCCCGGCCAGTACCCAGTTCGATATCCCCAGCAGGAAACCCATATTGGCATAGGGACGTGTCCCGGAAAGCAGTTCGGGCATCTGCAGTTCATTGCGGAGATAGGTTTTCATTCTGGCTTGACTGCCCCACGGGTAGCGGAATGCCAGACAGCCTTCCTGCCTGAGTTTTTCCCAGGCTGCGGGTGATGCCGGGGGACCCACGTATTCGCATGCCGCTATCGGTGCGCCGAGACGGGTCAGTGGTGCTGGTGCGTCATCCTCAATGCTGATCTCGGCACTGGCACTGGTCACACCATCAGAGCGGACAAGTTCAGCCTGGTACGTCGAATCTGATGACGACAATATTCGAACAGTAAACTTATCGCCGTCATAGAGCGGTTTCCTCACGGTGACATGCGCTTTGCCTTTTTCGAGAAAAGCCATGCCCCAGGTCTCAACAGCGGGATGAATCAGGTACGCCGAAATGGTGACACCGGGTACGAGCCCTCCCTTGAAGCCAAACTGCTGTGCCAGCTGATCGCCATGTATTTCATTAGGCGAGTCAGGCGCGGTATTCAGTGCTTCTGCCTGCCAATCATTGATCATCAGGAGAATTCCTTCCTGGTCAGCCTGTAGCGCCAAGATTAACACATGACAACGAAGGTGGGTTTTTGTGAGAAAATAGCGACCATGAAAGAAATACAGGCAGACATGCGTCTGCGACGCGTTTCCACTGACCGGTTCTCAGCCCACGTTCACCCTGGCTGGAACATCTCAAGCAACCCGAATGGCGGCTTTCTGCTGTCCATGGTGATGGAGTCAATGCTCGAATGCAGCACACACCATGATCCCCTGTCTGTGACCACTCACTTCCTGCGGCCGGGAATCGCCGGGGCTGATTGTGAGATCCAGGTGGATCTCCTGCGTGAGGGCAGAACACTGTCCACGGTCCGTGGTCGATTGCTGCAGGATGACAGGGTCAGACTTGAAGTACTGGCAGTGCTGGGAAATCTCAGTGAGCCTGCAGGTATCGAAGAGGAAATAGCGATTCCCCCGGCGGTTGTGCCCGATGTGGAGCACTGTGTGCCGCGGAGCGGTGAGTTACAGGATATTGAACTGCCATTTGCAGAGAAAGTTGATGTCCGCCTGCACCCCGACCAATTGCCCGGATCATCGCAGCGTGCTGAAGCTTCAGGCTGGGTGAGGCTCGCTGACGGATCAGTACCTGACCCCACCGGACTGCTGCTGTTCGCGGATGCTTTCCCGCCATCCGTTTTTACCCGGCTGGGGAAGGTTGGCTGGGTACCAACCATCGAATTGACGGTTCATGTGCGGAAACGGCCGACACCGGGCTGGATACGGGCGCAGTTCAAGTGCGAAGACCTGTCTGGGGGGCGGATGATCGAAACCGGATGCCTGTGGGACAGTTCGGGTCAACTGGTGGCCCAGAGCCGGCAACTGGGCCTGGTTATGAAGGCTGATTAGCCAGGTGGCGACGTTTGATTGATTGCCCGGGCGGCGTGATCCGCCACCGCCCGGATCAGGGCCCTCTAGGCAGGCAGGTTAGCCGCGGCGAAGTCCCAGTTGATCAGCTTGTCCAGGAAGCCGTCGACGTAGCCAGGCCGGTCCTGCTGGTAGTCCAGGTAGTAGGCATGTTCCCACACGTCGATGGTCAGCAGAGGCACGAGATCGGACGTCAGCGGCGTTTCTGCATCGGAGGTGCTGGTAACCTTAAGCGCCTTGTCCCCGGGAGAGTAAACCAGCCATGCCCAGCCGGATCCGAACTGTCCGGTCGCGCTGGCTTTCAGCTTTTCCTTGAGGGTGTCGAGGCTGCCGAATGACGCCTCAATAAGCGATTTTAGACGCTCATCGCTGGGCTCAGTTGGTTTCGCCGACATGCTGTGCCAGTAGAAGGTATGGTTCCAGACCTGGGCAGCCGAGTTGAATACGGCGGCGTTCTGCTGCTGGTAGCTCTGGGAGATGATCTCTTCAAGCGACTTGCTCTTGTCCTCGTTGGCAAGCGCCGCCTCGAGTTTTGTCAGGTAACCCGCGTGATGCTTGCCATAGTGATGCTCGAGGGTACGCCGGCTGATCACCGGTTCCAGGGCATCCATTGCGTAAGGCAGTTCGGGTAGTGTGAAATCCATTAATTACTCCTTGTTGACTTCATGTTTGGTGCGCACCAGGCGGTGCGATGGATGACTCGAATCGGAAGTTGATGAGACGGTCAGTCAGGTGTGGGTGTGCTGCTCAAGGAATGCTCGAGCGAGATTTGCAGTCTGTGTGGGTGCTGACTTCCAGTCCTCGACGAGCCGGGAATCGGGTGCCAGATCCGCAAGCTCTCTTGAGATTGATTCGGGATGGTAAAGATCATTGCCAAGCAGGACCAGCATTGGGATCTGGCATGACTGGACGAACTGGCGGTCTACATTGAACAGAAACTCACCGCCATACATGTTCTCCCTGAATCGGGACCAGGTGGCGTCGTTGGCTTCCGGGTGTTCGGGGGCAATCTCATCAGCCCAGCCGTTGAACATGTCGTAGAAGGCGTTCCGGTTATCATCGAGTCCGATGGTCTGCTGAATGATTGCGGCGGCGACTCTATCCGGCGCCATTTTCATCAGACCAAAACAGTAGGGGCCGCCAATACAGCCACCCATGACATGACAGCGGTCGATGTCGAGGTAGTCCAGCAGTGCAAGATGATCAGCAGTATAGGTGTTCCAGCTGTCAGTGGCGGCAACGGGTGCAACTGACTGTCCCGCATTCCGCTGATCCATGGCAATGACCATAAACTGATGTCGAAATGCCTCTATCGGATTCCAGGGTGAGTTTTCCCAGAAGCTGATAGCAGAACGCATGCCGCCGGGTGCAAACAGCAGCACGGGAAATCCCTGGCCATGGATCTCGTAGTAAATCTGTCGAAAGTCACCGTCTTCGGGTGATCCAGTCGTGAAAAAAGGCATGTTGCAGACTCACCGGATCCTGGAGACACGTATGGTCTGATCCATTTTCTCAATATAAAGTTTGTAACCGAAAAAGTCCTTGGTGATG
>JAQCAK010000347.1 GCA_027621895.1 Pseudomonadota bacterium
TGCGTCTCGGCCAGGCCAAGCTCCCAGGGCAGCCCGGCATGCTTGATAGACGTCAGTGGCGATGCGCCGGTACCACCGTCGTGACCGGCGATAACAAGGTGGTCGGTTTTTGCCTTGGTGACACCGGCAGCAATGGTTCCAACGCCGATTTCGGAGCCCAGTTTCACGCTGATTCGAGCGCCCGGGTTGGCATTCTTCAGGTCGTGAATCAGCTGCGCGATATCCTCGATGGAATAGATGTCGTGATGCGGTGGCGGGCTGATCAGACCGACACCGGGCGTTGAATGGCGTATCCGGGCGATGGTCTTGTCGACCTTGCCGCCGGGCAGTTCACCGCCCTCGCCGGGCTTCGCGCCCTGAACAATCTTGATCTGCAGTTCATCCGAGTTTGCCAGGTACCAGATGGTGACACCGAACCGGCCGGACGCGACCTGCTTGATGGCGGAACGCTTGGAGTCACCATTTTCCATGGTCTCAAAGCGAATCGGGTCTTCCCCGCCTTCGCCGGTATTGGACTTGCCGCCAATCCGGTTCATAGCCACGGCCAGCGCCTCGTGACTTTCCGCAGAGATTGAACCGAAGCTCATGGCACCCGTGCAGAAACGCTTGACGATTTCTGCAGCGGGTTCCACTTTCTCGATGTCGATCGGGGTTGCCGCGTATTTGAAGTCGAGCAGGCCACGGAACGTGGAACGACGGGTTGATTCCTCGTTCGCGTGTCTGGCGAATGCCCAGTAGGCTTCCTGGCTGTTGGTGCGGGTCGCGACCTGAAGGTTGGCAATCGTTTCAGGGTCCCACATGTGTGCATCACCACCCTTGCGCCAGTGAAAGTCTCCGGGATTCGGCAGCACCGGTATCAGGTTCTCCTGCCTTGCGGGGAAGCCGATTTCATGTCGGCCTTTCATTTCCTCGTACAGCACATCGAAGCGAACGCCCTGGACACGGCTGGCCGTACCGACGAAACAGCGATCGATGATTTCATCAGCCAGGCCCACCGCCTCAAAGATCTGCGCGCCCTTGTAGGACTGCAGGGTCGAGATGCCCATTTTGGCCATCACCTTGAGCATGCCCTTGGCAATACCCTTGCGGTAGGAGCTGACGATCGACTCGATATTCGGGTATTGCTCTGCATCCAGCAGACCATCCTGCTGGGCCTGCCAGAGGGCTTCAAAAGCCACATAGGGGTTGATGGCATCTGCGCCGTAGCCAATCAGCAGGCAGTGGTGATGCACCTCGCGGGCCTCCCCGGTTTCCAGCACGATACCGATTCGGGTTCGGGCATGGGTCGCAACCAGGTGGTGATGGACAGCACCAC
This sequence comes from Pseudomonadota bacterium, assembly GCA_027621895.1. Lineage (GTDB taxonomy): Bacteria > Pseudomonadota > Gammaproteobacteria > Pseudomonadales > Azotimanducaceae > UBA9659. The sequence continues at coordinate 1,316 of JAQCAK010000347.1, forward strand.
AGGCGATCAGTGAACTGAGTGCCATGCGCTCGGCGCTGATGTTCCGGTCAGACAGAATGATGAAGGAGTAGCCGTCGTTGATTGCCGCGGTTGCTTCCTGGCAGATACGATCCAGGGCCGCCTGCATCCCCTGCTGTCCGGAAGACTTCTCGAAGGTGATGTCGATGGTCTGGGATTTCCAGCCCTGGTAATCCAGTTGCCTGATACGGGACAATTGTTCATTGGACAGTATCGGGTGTTTCAGGCTTAGCCGGTGCGCATGGGCTTCCGTTGACTCGAGCAGGTTGCGCTCAGGGCCGACAAAACACTCAAGTGACATGACCACTTCTTCGCGAATTGAGTCAATCGGCGGATTGGTGATCTGGGCGAACAGCTGCTTGAAATAGTCATAGATCATTCTGGACTTGTCGGACAGACAGGCCAGCGCTGCATCGTTGCCCATGGACCCCAGTGGGTCCCTGAACTCTGTCACGAGCGGCAGCAGCATGAACTGCATGGTTTCAATGGTATAGCCGAAAGCCTGCATCCGTGGGATGAGAGTTTCCGGGTGATAGCTGAGTTCCTGGCCTGAGCCGGGCAGTTTGTCCAGTTCCAGTTTCTGATTCTTCAGCCATTCGCCGTAGGGCCGTCGGTTGGCGAAATCTTCCTTCAGTTCCTCGTCAGGAATCATCCGGCCGTTCTTGATGTCCACGAGGAACATCTTGCCGGGCTGCAGTCGACCCTTCTCCTTGACGTTAGCCGGGTCTACGGGCAGTACGCCCACTTCGCTGGCCATGATGACCTTGTCATCGTGGGTGACATAATAGCGTGAAGGGCGCAGACCATTCCGGTCGAGCACGGCGCCTATGTAGTGACCGTCGGTAAATGCGATGGAAGCCGGGCCGTCCCAGGGTTCCATCAGGGCCGAGTGATATTCATAGAAGTCCCGCTTGTTCTGCGGCATGTTGGCGTCAGACTGCCACGCCTCGGGAATCATCATCATGATGGCTTCCTGCAGGCTGCGGCCGTTCAGCATCAGAAACTCAAGTACATTGTCGAAGGTCCCGGAATCGGAGAATTCGGGCTCCACAATGGGGAACAGGACTTTGATGCGATCGCCATAGTGAGCTGACGCGGCGACACCTTCTCTTGCGGTCATCCAGTTCTTGTTACCGCGCAGCGTATTGATCTCGCCATTGTGGCTCATGAAACGGTTTGGTTGAGCCCTGTCCCAGCTTGGAAAGGTGTTGGTTGAGAATCGGCTGTGGACCATGGCCAGATGGGACTCATAGTCCTCTGACTCGAGGTCCGGATAAAAGGGAAACAGCTGTGCGGGTGTCAGCATGCCCTTGTAGACGATAATTCGTGAATTCAGGGTGCAGACATAGACCTGATGGGCCTCGTGCAGCTCATCGTGGCTCCGGGCGATCTGCGTAAAGCGCTTGCGAATCAGGTAAAGCGCGCGGTCAAACTCGTGTTCGTCATTCGCCACCCTGGCGCCGACCACGACCTGTTCGATGTGGGGCATGGCATCCCTGGCCGCCGGACCGATATCGGCTTCATCGGGCCGAACAGGGACTTCACGGAAACCCAGGAAGTTCTGGCCTTCCTCGGCGATAATCTTTGCCAGCAGCGTTTTGACCGTCGCACGTTCGTCGGGATTGTTGGGCAGAAACACATTGCCCACGGCATAGGTGCCGGCTTCCGGCAGCGTAATGCCGTGCTCGGCCATCACGCGCTGGAAGAACCGGTGGGGCATGGCTGTCAGGATGCCAGCGCCGTCCCCGGTGTTTTCCTCGAATCCACAGCCGCCGCGATGATCCATGCGGGAGTTGATATGGTAGGCATCAGTCAGGATCTCGTGACTCGCCACACCCTTGATGTGAGCGACAAAACCGACACCACAGGAGTCCTTCTCCAATGCCGGATCGTAAAGACCGTTCCTGGCGGGAAAGCCGATTCTGCCGTCGATTCTCTTGTTATTCATGCATTAGACCTGTGTTGTGATGCAGCACCGCTTCTACAGAGAGGGCAGCAAAAAGGGCGCCGTCTGGTTGTCTCATCCAGCTAATGTCTGCTTTCGAG
>JAQCAK010000348.1 GCA_027621895.1 Pseudomonadota bacterium
GTACGTTGATATCAATTCGAAGATCAACAACATCATGGCCGAACTCCCTGACGAAACCGAGATCACCGTGGCCAAGCAAAGTCCGATCGACGTCATTGTCTCGTTCGTGGTGGCCGTGGTCTCAAATACCGCGAGGGACGAGGAACGGGTCGCCGTTGCCGAAACGCTGAAACACCGTCTGCGAGATGTACCCAACCTTGCAGAGGTGGAAGTCCTGAAGCCGCAACAGGAAATCCGTGTGGAACTGGACCTGGCCCGGCTGCATCACTACGGCATCGATGTGACCCAGGTTCACCAGGCGATCCAGGGGAACAACCGGTTCCTGCCCACGGGCACCTTCGAGATGGGCAACAAGGCAATTTCCGTACTCGCGTTCAGCGGCGGATACAAATCCCTGGACGCGCTCCGGGATACCATGCTGATCACAAATTCGGGCAGCGCCCTGGCACTGCGCGATGTCGCGACCGTCACCCAGGCGATTGACAAGAATGCGTTGCGAACGCGGGTAGATGGCGCCGGTGCAACCTTCCTGACCATGAAAATGTCAGCGGATGCCAACGTGTTTACCGTACGTGGACATATCCAGGAGGTGATTACCAGCATGCAGCCGGAACTGCCGGTTGATCTGAGGATTGAGTGGCTGTTCAATGTGGCTGATGGCGTGGACTTCAAGCTGCGGCAACTGATTACCAATATCCTGCAGGGCATCGCGATCCTGACCCTGGTCCTGCTGTTTTCCGTGGGCTGGCGCTCGGGCCTGGTTATCGCAATGATGCTGCCGATTTCCCTGCTGTTGTCAGTAGTCGGCCTGTCTGTCACAGACTATGGTGTCCAGGAAATCTCGCTGGCGGGTTTCGTCATTTCTCTCGGACTCATTGTCGACAATGGCATCGTGGTTGGCGAGAACGTGTTCAAGAACGAGACCTATCGCGGCATGAGCAGCATGGAAGCGGCCATCGATGGCGCATCATCCGTGATGTCACCCCTGCTGTCCGCGACTGCGACCACCGCGCTGGCATTCGCACCGCTGTTTCTGCTGACTTCACCCACAGGCCTGTTCCTGCACAGCATGGTTGCCACTATCTGGCTCTGCCTGGCGGCATCGCTGATCTCTGCGGTTGTCTTTTCAACCATGCTCATGTCCCGGTTCGGTACCCGAAAGACCATTGCCGGCCTGCCGAATCCACCCAGTTTTCTGTCCTACCTGACGCCCATCCGTGACGGCGTCTACGTGAAACTGCTGCGACACCTGATCATTCATCCCTGGCAACTGTTTGCCGGCATCCTGGTGCTGCTGGCTGTCACTGGCCTCATCGCATCGAGACTGGACGTCATCGTCTTCCCTGACAGCGAGGATCCGTTTTTTACTGTAACGATTGAAGCACCGGCAGACAGAAGCCGGGACTATGTCGACAACCTGGCCATGGATGTACGGCAGATCGTCGCCCGAGAAGAACATGTAAAGCACTGCGGGACAGTTGTGGGCGGCGGTTTCCCATTCGTTCACACGGGCATTCAGAATTCAGGTAACGGCCGTAACAATGCCACGCTTTTCTGCACGGTGGATTTCAGGGACAGCGGTGAAATCAATGCGCTGACCGCCCGAATTAACGCCGGGCTGGCAGAACGCACGGCGGATGCCAATATCCTGGCAACACCCATGGTACTGGGTGGGGAGCCCGGGTTCTCGGATATCGAAATTCACCTGACAGGCCCCAGGATCGAACGGGTGCGGGAAGAAGCCCGCAAGTTTGGTGAATACTTCCAGCAGCAGGAACTTCAGGGCATCCAGTATACGGACAATCCAGCCAGCTCCCGCTGGTATGCCGTTGATATCCGTTTCAAGGAACGCACGGCCAATGCGGTAGGCGTCACCCGGACACAGGTGGACCAGATGCTCGTTCTGCTGACTTTCGGTGCCGAGGTTGACACATTCAGGGACTCGGATGGCAACGACTTTCCAATCATGTTGCGCGCCAATACGGATGTCGACGATCCGTTTTCCGTTTTTGACCGGGTGTTTATCACTTCAACGACCGGAGAGCAGATACCTCTCAGCCAGGTCGTCGAGTACAGCTTCGTCGAAGACGAGCACGATATCCGCCACGAGATGTTTCAGCCAGACCTGAAGATCGGCATCACAGCGTCCCCCTACTATCCTGTGCCGAAATTGACCGAGGAAGTCAGGCAGGTGGTCGATGCCTATGAACTGCCCGAGGGCTTCGCTTTCGAAATCAAGGGCGAGGTTGCCAATACCGAAAAAGCCTTCAGCGGTGCAGGACGCAACCTGGGCCTGGTGTCACTGGTCGTGCTTGCGATCTTTGTGCTGCAGTTCAAGTCGCTGCTGCAACCGGCGATTATCCTGGTCGCCATACCACTCAGTTTTATCGGTGCATTCATCATGCTATGGATTGCCGGCCAGCCCATTTCCTTCCTGGCCTTCATCGGCCTCACCAGCCTGATGGGCATCGTCATCAATAACAGTATTCTGCTGGTTGACGAGGGTAACCAGTTGCGCGGCCTGAATCCTGAACAGAGCATGGTGGAAGTCGCCATTCGGGCCGGGGTTAACCGGTTCATGCCAATCGTGCTGACCTCGGTCACGAGTATTTTTGGCCTGCTGCCCCTGGCCCTGGGTAACTCCATGTTCAAAGGACTGGCGGTGGTCATCATCGGTGGACTGACAACCTCGACCTTCCTCACACTGCTTTGCGTACCTGTACTCTATTCACTGCTGACAAGGTCCACGACGACTGTTTCCGTAACCGATGGCTGGTCCGGTCGCTCGGAACTGGGTGAGACCCCGGATTCACCCTGAGAGACTTTCAGCCCGGATGACCTGACTCGCAAGGCGGGTTTTTTCTGCCGGGCATGTTAGGCTGTCTCGAAAGATCCTCTCCTGAAACCTGTGAACTGATGCCTGACAATCATCCCGTCCTGAACCAGCGCCGCGTCCTGTTCATGGTGGCACTGGTGTTTGCCGGCGAGGCGGTCTACGCACTGCCATTTCATCTCGCCCGCTTTTTTCGCCCCACCGTCCTGGAAATCTTCGGTATTACTGCTACCGAACTCGGCGCGGCACAGGGCGTTTACGGCATTATGGCCATGCTCATGTACTTTCCCGGAGGTCCGCTGGCGGACCGGTTTCCTGCTCGTAAGCTGCTGGCCCTTTCTCTCTGGAGCACGGCCGCGGGCGGCATCTATCTGTCGACCTTCCCGGACTACCTGGGCTCGGTTCTTGTCTGGGGATTTTTTGGCATTACGACCATCCTGTTCTTCTGGGCTGCTCTGATTCGTGCCACCCGGGACTGGGGCGGCCAGGACGAACAGGGGCGGGCTTACGGTCTGCTGGAAGGCGGTCGGG
>JAQCAK010000349.1 GCA_027621895.1 Pseudomonadota bacterium
CCACCGGAGGCGCCGGCGTCGATCTTCTTGATGCCCAGGTCCTCGGCAAGCAGCTTGATGCGGGTGACCCGGAACAGGTGCTTGACCGGGTCCGGGAGCAATCCGAAGCGATCGATCATCTCCACCTGAAGTTCCCGGAGTTCGTCATCGTTGCGCGCATTGGAGATGCGCTTGTACAGCACCAGGCGGGTATGCACATCCGGCAGGTAGTCGGCCGGTATCAGTGCCGGCAGATGCAGGTTGATTTCCGTGCCCTCGCGCAGCGGCCGGTCGAGGTTAGGGGTCTTGCCATCCTGTATGGCCTTGACCGCCTGGTCGAGCATTTCCATGTAAAGCGAGTAGCCGATGGTCTGCAGGTTGCCGGTCTGCTCGTCACCCAGCAGTTCGCCGGCACCACGGATTTCCAGATCATGGGTTGCCAGGATGAAGCCGGCTCCCAGGTCCTCGGCACCGGCGATGGCCTCCAGGCGCTTGTGTGCATCGGGCGTCATGACGTTCTTGTGCGGTGTCAGCAGGTACGCATAGGCCTGGTGGTGCGACCGGCCGACCCGGCCGCGAAGCTGGTGAATCTGCGCCAGCCCGAACTTGTCGGCGCGATCCATGATGATCGTGTTGGCGTTCGGTATGTCGATCCCTGTCTCGATGATGGTCGTGCAGACCAGTACGTTGGCCCGCTTGTGATAGAAGTCAGACATCACCTGTTCCAGTTCACGTTCCCGCATCTGGCCGTGGCCGATCGCCACCCTGGCCTGGGGGACGAGTTCGGCGATGTCGTCGGCGGTTTTCTCGATGGTGCGTACCTCGTTATGCAGGTAGTACACCTGCCCGCCGCGCATCAGTTCCCGCTGGATGGCTTCCTTGATGATGCCGCTGTTGTGCTGGCGAACGAAGGTCTTGATGGACAGGCGCCGGGCCGGCGGGGTGGCAATGATCGACAGGTCACGCATGCCCGACATGGCCATGTTCAGGGTTCGTGGAATCGGCGTTGCCGTCAGGGTGAGGATGTCGACCTCGGCGCGCAGGGATTTGAGTTTTTCCTTCTGGCGAACGCCGAAGCGATGTTCCTCATCAATGATCAGCAGGCCCAGGTTCCTGAAGTCCAGGCCATCCTGGATCAGCGCATGGGTGCCGATCACGATATCCTGCTGGCCGGTCCGCATCCTGTCGATGACGGCCTGTTGTTCCTTCCTGGTTTTGAACCGGGAAATGGATTCGATGGTGATCGGCCAGTCGGCAAACCGGTCCTTGAAGGTTTCCGTGTGCTGTTGTGCCAGCAGGGTGGTAGGCACCAGGATCGCGACCTGCCGACCGGCCTGCACGGCCAGGAACGCGGCGCGCATGGCCACTTCGGTCTTGCCGAAACCCACGTCCCCGCAGATCAGCCGGTCCATGGGTTTCTCTGCCATCATGTCGGCGATCACGCACTCAATGGCAGACTGCTGGTCCGGCGTCTCCTCGAAGGGAAACGACCGGGCAAAGGTCTCGTAAGCCTCATCGGGCATGGGGTAGGCGAAGCCCTTTCGAGCCTCCCGGCGGGCATAGATGTTCAGCAGTTCTGCGGCGACGTCATGGACCTGCTCTGCCGCCTTGCGTTTGGCGCGGGTCCAGGTTTCACCGCCCAGGCGGTGTAACGGCGCCAGTCCTTCCTCGGCACCGGTATAGCGCGAGATCAGATGCAGCGCCGACACGGGCACATACAGTTTTGCATCGTCCTGGTAGACCAGGGTCAGGAATTCGGTTTCCTGATCGTCGATAGTCAGGGTCTGCAAACCCTGGTAGCGGCCGACGCCATGATCAATGTGAACGACCGGTGCGCCGATGGTCAGCTCGGTGAGGCTCTTGATGGCGAGTTCAGCAAAGTTTTCCCGTTCGCGGTCGCGGCGCCGCTTCTGCAGCACGCGCTGGCCGAACAGCTGCTGCTCGCTGATGACGGCCACCGTGCCGGTGGAAAGGCCCCGGTCCAGCGGCGCAACGGTGATGCAGAGGTGATCATCACGGGTGAGGAAGTCTTCCCAGTTCTCGACAACCCGTGCATGCAGGCCATGCCTGGCCAGCAGTTCATCGACCACCTCGCGGCGACCATTGGATTCGGTGACAACCAGCAGACGGTGGCTGGCGGCATCAACCCATTGCTTGAGCGCATCGAGGGGCTCGTGACTCCTTTCATTGACTGTAATATCCGGCAGCCGGTGATAGTCAAAGCGGTGTGATTTCGGGTCATCGGCGAAGTGAAAGTCCACCCGCGGATGCTGCTTGAGTCGGGCGAACAGCTGGTCAGATGTCAGCAGAATGTCCCGGGGTGGCAGGATAGGCCGCTGGATATCGTGGCGCAGGTTCTCGTAGCGGGCCTCCGCATCTGCCCAGAAGGCATCCAGGCGGCCGGCAATGTCATCGCAGAAGACCAGGGTATCTTCAGGCAGGTAGTCGAACAGGGTGCCGAGCTGCTCAAAGAAGAGAGGCAGGTAGTACTCGATCCCGGCAGGCGACAGTCCCTGGGCAACATCGCGGTACACCGGGCACTGGCGGGAATCCGGTGAAAACCGGAGGAACCACTGGTCCTTGAAGTGATTGATGGCTTCTGTTGTCAGCGGGAATTCCCGGGCGGGCAGCAGTGAGATGGCATCAACCTGCTCAATGGAGCGCTGGGTTTCCGGGTCGAAGGTACGCAGCGTATCGATCTCATCGTCGAACAGATCGATGCGGTAAGGCACCTGGGAGCCCATGGGGAAGATATCCATGATGGCGCCCCGTACCGCGAATTCGCCGTGCTCAAAAACGGTTTCGACACTGCGGTAGGCAGCGCCGGCCAGGCGCCGGCGCATCTGGTTGATGTCGAACTTCTGCCCCGTTTCAAGGACCAGGCTGCTGCCCAGGATGAACGAGGGCGGCGCCATGCGCTGGATCAGCGTGGTCGCCGGTATGACGACGATACCTGCATGGGTCGATGCCAGCTGATTCAGGGTGTCCAGGCGGTCGGAAATAATGTCCTGGTGCGGCGAGAAGCTGTCATAGATCAGGGTTTCCCAGTCCGGCAGTCGCAGGATGGGTCGGTCGGCGCCCAGGAAAAATGCCAGTTCATTCTGCAGGCGCTCGGCGCCATGGGTGTCCGCGCTGATGACCAGCGCCATGCGGCTTTCATCCTGCAGTGCGCGGGCGATGGCATGGGTTTCCGCGGCACCCGGCAGGTTCGACCAGCGACGGCGGTCGCCGGGGTCTGTGGGCAGCTGGGCTGGGCTGGATGACATGGCGCTGGTCTCGATCTATTCGGGGTGTTTTCCCAGTGTTCACCGTCGGCATTACACCGGGTCAGGGAGGCACTGAAAATCGGGAGGGCAAGGTTACCTGCTCGGGTGTGAAGTCCAGA
>JAQCAK010000350.1 GCA_027621895.1 Pseudomonadota bacterium
GGACGATTTCATCGCCCTCGCGCGCCCGCACAAAGCAGAGGCCCTGCTGGCCATCGCGCAGTTTGCAGAAGCGCGGACAGACATCGCACTGGATCCGGCCGTCTTCCAGCGGATGCCAATAGCGGCCTGATCGCTGCCCTGCTGCTTTTTCAGGTTCCTTCCGGCGCTGACTGCCGGACTGACCCCAGTCCCATCCGGTGACCGACGACATTTGGTTTCAATCCCCGTTACCTTACAATTGGTACGACTCATTCAAAGCCATGACCCTTGACGACATGAACGGTATTCGCGAACCCGCCGTCGCAGGCACATTCTACCCCAATGACCCCGTCGCGCTCAGTTCGATGATTGACACGTACCTGGAATCCGACGAATCGTCGGCGATCAACTCTGCAGCCTCGGCCACCAATCAGCCCAGCCAGTGGCCGAAAGCGATCATTGCGCCACACGCGGGCTATATCTATTCCGGCCTGACCGCCGGCAAGGTGTACCAGCGAGTCGCGGCAGGACACGATGAAATCCGCCGGGTGGTACTGCTGCCGCCGTCTCACCGGGTGGGATTCCGCGGGATGGCGCTGCCCACCGATACAGTATTCAGAACGCCGCTGGGCGACATTCCACTGGACGTCGCAACCATGGAACAGCTGGCAAAGCAGCCCGCCGTGGGCTACCTGGACCAGGCCCATGCCCAGGAGCACAGCCTGGAAGTGCATCTGCCCTTCCTCCAGCAGGTTCTGGATGACTTCACCCTGATACCTGTCGTCGTGGGAGACGTCAACAAGGAGGCCGTCGCCAGCCTGCTGGCCAGCGTCTGGGATGACAAAGAAACACTGATCGTGATCAGCAGTGACCTCAGCCACTTTCACGACTACAACGAGGCCAGGGCGCTGGACGATGCCACCAGCCGCAAGATCACGGCGCTGGACGCGAACCTGTCAGGCGAAGAGGCCTGCGGGTGTCGGCCCGTCAACGGCCTGCTGCACCTGCTGCGTGAGAAGGGCCTGAAACTTGAAACCATCGATGTCAGAAATTCCGGTGATACCGCCGGCGACCGCAGCCGGGTTGTGGGATACGGTGCCTGGCAGGTCGTTGCGCCGGCAGCCGAAGCCGAAACGCCGCCCCCCGGAGAATGGACCCTGGCCGAGCGCCAGACACTGTTGCAACTGGCCCGGGATGCGATTCGCAGCCCCCTCAGCGGCGAGCAGAATTTCAACCTGAATCTGCAATTGTTTACCGACCATCTCAAGGAAGAACGGGCCTGCTTTGTGACCCTGAATCTTCATGGGCGCCTGCGCGGCTGTATCGGGTCCCTGAACGCGCATCGGCCACTGGTGGTGGATGTTGCCCACAATGCCCAGGAAGCGGCTTTTAAGGATCCGAGGTTCCCCCGGCTGACGCTGGAAGAGTTTCATGACACGGAACTGCACATTTCCATCCTCACAGAGCCCCGGCCGCTGGCCGTTGAATCTCGGGAAGACCTGCTGAAGCAGCTGCGGCCCGGCATTGACGGCCTGATCATCATGGAGAACGGGCGCCAGGCCACCTACCTGCCCTCTGTCTGGGAACAGCTGCCAACACCAGCACAGTTCGTCACCGAGCTGCGGCGCAAGGCGGGCCTGCCTGGCGATGGCTGGGATACCAGCACACGGGTCATGATCTACCAGACGGAAGAATTCAGTTGAACCTGGCCACGTCTGTGCCGCTGGCGTTCAGGACCGATCAATTCCTGGTTCGCCGCTACGAGATGAGCGACGCCGAACTGCTGTACCAGGCTGCCAGCCAATCGATTCCGGAAGTCTTCCAGTTCCTGCCCTGGTGCCATCCGGACTATGCGTTCGAGGATTCCATCGGCTGGATCGAAATCGTCCAGAAAAACTGGAAAGAGGACAGCGGCTACAGTTTTGGCATCTTCAGCCCCGATGAATCCGAGTTTTTCGGCGGCTGCGGCATCAATCGCATCGACGAGCACCCCACTGGCAACCTGGGTTACTGGATCAAAAGCGCGGCAGTCGGCCAGGGTATCGCGACCGAGGCGACCCGCGCGCTGATCGACTTCAGCTTCAAGCATCTGGGCCTGAAGCGGATCGAGATCATCATGTCGGTAAAAAACCCCGCCAGCCAACGCGTCGCAGAGCAGTCAGGCGGTGTTTTTGAGGGCGTGATGCGCAATCGGTTGCTGCTTCACGATCAATTGCACGATGCCCGTCTATATTCCGTCGTACCTGAAGATATAGTGCCTGCAACCGACTGTTGGTAAACTGCGCGCCTATATTTCCGGGGAAAACTGAAAATGACCAACGCTGAACTCACTTACGAGGACATGCTGGCGGTACTCAATCGCCAGAAGAAAGCCTACCTTGACGAGGGCGTCGTCACGGCGGAAACCCGCATCGACCGGCTGGACCGCGCCATCAACATCCTGAAAAAGCACGGCAAGGCGCTGAGCGAGGCCATGGCCGCGGATTTCGGGCACCGTTCACTGGATCAGTCCAAACTCACGGATATCGACGGTGCCATCGGGCCACTGGAACACGCCAAGAAGCACGTGCGCGCCTGGATGAAGCCTGAAAAACGCAAGGTCATGTTTCCATTGGGTATTTTCGGCGCCCGCGGACGTATCGAATACCAGCCGCTGGGCGTGGTCGGCAACATCAGCCCGTGGAACTTCCCCGTGCAGCTGACCTTCAGCCCCATGGCCGGGATCTTTGCAGCCGGCAACCGCACCATGATCAAACCTTCTGAATTCACCGCCCAGACATCCGAGCTGATGAAGCAGTGCTTCGCTGAAGAGTTCGATGAAGAAGAAGTCTTTGTCTGCACCGGCGGCCCGGATGTCGGCGGGGCCTTTTCCCGCCTGCCGTTCGATCACCTGCTGTTCACCGGCGCTACATCCATTGCCCGCCACGTGATGAAAGCCGCTGCCGAGAACCTGGTGCCCGTCACGCTGGAGCTGGGCGGCAAATCACCGGTCATTATCGGCCGCTCGGCCGACCTGGAACTGGCGGCGACCAACATCATGGCCGGCAAGACCATGAATGCTGGCCAGATCTGCCTGGCACCTGATTACGTCATGCTGCCGGAAGAAAGCCGCGATGAGTTCGTCGAGCATGCCCGGGCCTCGGTGGCCAAAATGTTCCCCGATATCAAGGACAACCCGGACTACACCTCTATCGTGAACGAGCGTCACTACGAGCGACTGAACGGCTACCTGGAAGACGCGAAAGCGAAAGGTGCCAGCGTGGTGGAGATCAACCCGGCCAACGAGGATTTCTCGCAGCAGCAGCATCACCGCATACCGCCCACCATCGTGCTGGACCCGACCGACGATATGAAAGTCATGCAGGATGAGATCTTTG